>JBDUAP010000171.1:0-6350 GCA_040004585.1 Sporichthyaceae bacterium | reverse complement strand
CGCAACGACCCCGACCGGCTCGAGCTGAAGAAGTTCTGCCCGCGGGACCGCAAGCACACGCTGCACCGCGAGACCCGCTGACCGCGCGGCAGACCGGAGTCCTGCACCAGGGCCCGGTCCCCCCGCTCCTGCACGGCCTGATCGAGTACGCCGCAGGCCTGCTGTTCATCGCGGCCCCGTTCATCTTCGGGTTCGACGCCACCTCCGCCACCGCCGCATCCATCGTCGTCGGCCTGGTGCTGCTCGCCTTCACGTCCGTGTCCGAGCTGCCGACCGCTCTGGTCCGGTCGATCTCGGTCGGCGTCCACGTCACCGCTGACGTCGTACTCGCCGTCCTGCTGGTGGCACTGCCATTCGTCCTCGGCTTTCGCGACGAGAGCGCCCCGACCGCGCTGTTCATCACGGTCGGCGTCCTGCACCTGCTCGTCACCATCGCCACCCGGTTCCCCACGCGAGACGAAGCCGACAGGGACGGCGACGACGACGAGGCGCTGGCCTGACCCAGCCTGCCGGTGCGTTAGCGTCCCGAGCATGCCGATCGACCCTGCGTACGCCGGGCGCACCTACCCGCCGACCGGGCCCTACGCCGTCGGCGTGGAGAAGATCCGCGAGTTCGCGACCGCGATCGGCGATCCAAACCCGGCCTACCGCGACCTGGCCGCCGCCAAGGCCCTGGGGCATCCTGATGTCATCGCGCCGCCCACGTTCCCGTTCGTGCTGACGTACACCGCGTCGCGACAGGTCATTGAGGATCCCGACCTCGGCATCGACTACACCCGCGTGGTGCACGGCGAGCAGCGTTTCCTCGCCACCCGCCCCATCCAGGCCGGTGACCTGCTGACGACCACGGTGTCCATCGACACCATTCGCTCGGCCGGCGGGCACGACATGATCGCCACCCGGGCAGAGGTGAGCACCACCGCCGGCGAGCACGTGGTCACCGCTCTGTCCATGCTGGTCGTGCGCGGTCCCGACGGGCAGGAGTGACGATGGCGACCCAGATCTCCTACGACGACGTCGAGGTCGGCACCGAGCTGCCCGGTCAGAGCCTGCCGATCCGCCGCGGCGATCTGGTGCGCTACGCCGGAGCCTCCGGCGACTTCAACGTCATCCATTGGAACGAGCGGGTCGCGCGCTCGGTCGGGCTCCCTGACGTGATCGCGCACGGCATGTTGACGATGGCCCTGGCAGCGCGCGCGGTCACCGACTGGGTCGGCGACCCGGGCGCTGTCCTCGAGTACGGCACCCGTTTCACCCGGCCCGTGCCGGTGCCCGACGACGAGACCGGGACCCTGGTCGAGGTTGCCGCTGCGGTTGCGGAGAAGCTCGACGACCGCAAGGTGAGAGTCGACCTGACCGTCACCTCCGCCGGGCACAGAGTCCTTGGCCGCGCCCAGGCCGTCGTCCAGCTCGCGTGACGTGAGCGGCACCGAGCTGACCGCCGCGCCGCTGGCGCAGCGCACCACCCTGCGGCTGGGCGGCCCGGCCAGCCGGCTCGTGGTCGTGCACTCCGAGGCCGACCTGGTGGACGCCGTCCGCACCGCCGACGCAGCGGGCGACCCCGTGCTGGTCCTTGGCCGCGGCAGCAACGTCGTCATCGCCGACGAGGGCTTCGACGGCCTCGTTGTTCAGATCGCCACCCGCGGAGTCCAGCGGTCGGCCGGCGACCTCACCATTGCCGCGGGGGAGGACTGGGACGACGTTGTCGCATTGGCGGTCGAGGACGGATTGGCCGGCATCGAGGCCCTGTCCGGCATTCCCGGCCTGGTCGGCGCCACCCCGATCCAGAATGTCGGCGCCTACGGCCAGGAGGTCGCGCAGACCGTAACCGCGGTGCGGGTGCTCGAGCGGACCACCCGCCAGGTCGTCACCATGGCACCCGCGGACTGCCGGTTCTCCTACCGGCACAGCAGGTTCAAGGGCAATGACGAGTACGTCGTCCTGAGTGTGGCGTTCGGCCTTGAGCCGTCTGCGACGTCCCGACCGGTCCGCTACGCCGAGCTGGCCCGCCGACTCGGCGTCGCGGTGGGGGCCAGCGCACCTCTGACCGAGGTGCGGCAGGCGGTCCTCGATCTGCGCCGGGCCAAGGGCATGGTGCTCGACCCCGGCGACTACGACACGTGGAGCGCGGGGTCGTTCTTCACCAACCCGGTCCTGACACGCGATGACGCCGATCGGCTGCTGCCGTCAGAGGTGCCGCACTGGGACGAGCCGGACGGTCGGCTGAAGGTCTCGGCGGCCTGGCTGATCGAGCATGCCGGCTTCGGCAAGGGCTACCGGGGCACCGATGGCACCGCCGTCCAGGTTTCGAGCAAGCACAGTCTGGCGTTGACCAACCGGGGCTCGGCCAGCACCGCGGACCTGCTGACGTTGGCGCGGGAGATCCGCGACGGCGTGCGCGACCGGTTCGGCATCGAGCTCACCGCCGAGCCGGTGCTCGTCGGCTGCTCCCTCTAGGCCGGGGCAGCCAGCCACGCGTCGACGCCCGACAGCAGACCCTTCCGCACCTCGTCGGGTGCCCGGGAACCGCGAATCGAGTCCCGGGCCAGCTCGGCCAGCTCGACGTCGGTCATGGCGTGGTCGTGGCGGGCCACGTCGTACTGATCGACCAGGCGCGAGCCGAAGAGCAGCGGATCGTCCGCGCCGAGCGCGACCGGGACGCCGGCCCCCCGCAACTGCCGCAACGGCACGTCTGCCGGGGTCGCGTAGACGCCGAGCCGGACGTTGGACATCGGGCAGACCTCCAACGTGGTCTGCGTCTCGGCGAGACGGCGGACCAGGCCGGGTTGCTCCACCGCGCGTACCCCGTGGCCGATCCGGGCTGCCCCGAGCACGTCCAGGCAGGCGGCGACGCTGTCCGGACCGGCGAGCTCGCCACCGTGGGGCACCGACACGAGCCCGGCCCGCGCCGCGATCCGGAAGGCTGGCGCGAAGTCCTCGGCCAGCCCGCGCCTCTCGTCGTTGGACAGCCCGAACCCCACGACGCCCGCCCCGGCGTGGCGGGCAGCCAGCCTCGCCAGCGTGCGCGCGTCGAGCGGGTGCCGAGTCCGGTTGGCCGCGATGACGACGCCGATGCCGACGCCGGTCGCGGTCTCGGCCGCACGGGCGGCATCCAGGATCAGCTCCGTCGTCGGGGTCAGCCCGCCGAGGCGGGTGGCGTAGGTCGTCGGGTCGACCTGTATCTCCAGCCACCCCGATCCCTCGGTCCGCTCGTCCTCGGCCGCCTCAAGCAGTAGCCGTCGTACGTCGGCCTCCTCCTGGACGACGGACCGGGCCGTGTCGTAGAGCCGCTGGAAACGGAACCAACCCCGCTCGTCGGTCGCGGTGAGTTCCGGCGGCTCGCCGCCGCGAAGGGCATCAGGCAGTCGTACGTCGTGCTGGGCAGCCAGGTCGCGCATCGTCGCGGGGCGCAGGGATCCGGTGAAGTGCAGGTGCAGGTGGGCCTTGGGCAGCGTGCGCAGGTCGCGCTGGCTGGGAGCTGTCACTCGCTCCCTGCCGCGGGGTGCGCCTCCGCGAACAGCTTGTGCAAGCGGCCGATGCCTTCCGCGAGGTCCTCGTCACCGAGGGCGTAGGACAGCCGGACGTAGCCCGGGGTGCCGAACGCCTCGCCGGGCACCATCGCGACATCGGCCTCCTCCAGAGCCAGCTCGCACAGGTCGGCGCTGCTCTCCGGCCGCCGGCCACGGATCTCCCGGCCGAGCAGCCCCTTGACGGAGGGGTAGACGTAGAACGCGCCCATCGGCTCCGGACACGCGATGCCCGGGATGTTGCGAAGGAGCCGCACGATGGTCTGGCGGCGCCGGTCGAACGCCATCCGCATGGCGGCCACCGCGGAGAGGTCGCCACGCAGCGCGGCCACCGCGGCCATCTGGCTGACGTTGGCCACGTTGGAGGTCGCGTGGGACTGAAGGTTGGTCGCGGCGTTCACCACGTCCTGCGGGCCCAGCAGCCAACCGACCCGCCAACCGGTCATCGCGTAGGTCTTGGCAACGCCGTTGACGACGACGCAGCGGTCGGCCAGCTCGGGTACCGCCACCGGCATCGACGTGAATCGGGCGTCGCCATAGACGAGGTGCTCGTAGATCTCGTCGGTCACCACCCAGAGGCCGCGGTCCACAGCCCACCGGCCGATCGCGGCGACCTGCTCGGGGGGATAGACGGCACCGGTGGGGTTCGAGGGGGAGACGAAGACCAGTAGCTTGGTGCGCGGGGTCAGCGCGGCCTCGAGCGCCTCGATCGTGGCGAGGTAGCCGGTGCGCTCGTCGGTCGGCACCTCGACGGGCACTCCTCCCGCGAGCCGGATCGACTCCGGATAGGTCGTCCAGTAGGGCGTGGGGAGCAGGGCCTCGTCGCCGGGGCCCAGCAGCGCGGCGAAGGCCTCGTAGAGAGCCTGCTTGCCGCCATTGGTCACCAGCACCTGTGCGGGGCTGACCTGCAGTCCGGAGTCCCGAGCGGTCTTGGCGGCGATCGCCTCGCGCAGCTCAGGGAGCCCACCGGTGGGGGAGTACTTGTGGTTGCGGGGGTCACGGCAGGCGGCCTCGGCCGCGGCGACGATGTAGTCGGGGGTGGGGAAGTCCGGCTCGCCCGCGCCGAAACCGATCACCGGCCGGCCCGCGGCCTTGAGGGCCTTCGCCTTCGCGTCGACGGCCAGCGTGGCGGACTCGGTGATCCCCGCGACCCGGGGGGAGACGCGTTCCCTCATGGCTCCTATCGTTGCAGAGCGCTGGTCATTGCTGAGTGGGCGCCGGGCGGTTTCGCCGGTTCGACCTCGCTCGCGCCTGTGCGTAGACTCTGCTGCTTGGTGGCCTTTCGCCTCTGCGCCAGCGCGCCCGGAACCCGCGTGTCCTGCGGTCCTCTGCGGGTCTTTGCGGGCGTGCACGAGCCGGTGGGACACCTGAAGGGTCGTAGCTCAATTGGTAGAGTCCCGGTCTCCAAAACCGGTGGTTGGGGGTTCGAGTCCCTCCGGCCCTGCGAGGCAACCAGACCGACCGGATAGGTGAGGACGAGTGACCGACACACGTGGCGCTACCACGACTCCCGAGCGTGGGCGCGCGTCCAAGAAGCCGCCGCTTCCCGCGCGGGTGTCGCTGTTCTATCGGCAGGTCCTGGCCGAGATGCGCAAGGTCATCTGGCCGACCCGCAAGGAGCTGGTCACCTACACCACGGTGGTGATCTTCTTCGTGTTGATGGTCATCGCCTACGTCACCTCGCTGGACTACGTGTTCGGCAAGGTCATCCTGGCCATCTTCGGCTGACCCAGCCGACCTGGCGTAGTCCACCCCGTAGCCCACCCGAAGCCCACAACGCCCTGAGGAAGTAGCCGTCACCGTGTCCGAGACCCCTAGCTCCGCGCTCGATCAAGACGAGCAGGTTGAGCAGGCCGAGCCGTCAGTCCCCGAGAACGCCGTCGCCGAGAACGCCGAGGCGCTCGAGCAGCCCGTCAACCAGCCAGTCGAGGCTCCGTCAGCTGAGACGGAGGCTCCGTCTGCTGATGCCGACGCGGAGGCCGAGGCCGCGCCGGTCGAAGAGGCAGCCGCGGCAGACCCCGCCGAGGAGGCAGCCGAGGCGGATCCCGCCGAGGAGCTGCGGGCGGCACTGCGCCGGGCGCCGGGCGACTGGTACGTCGTGCACTCCTACGCGGGCTACGAGAACCGGGTGAAGACCAACCTCGAGACGCGCACCAGCTCGCTGAACATGGAGGACTTCATCTTCCAGGTCGAGGTGCCGCAGCGCGAGGAGATGGTGATCAAGAACGGCCAGCGCAAGCAGGTCAAGCAGAACCTGCTGCCGGGCTACGTGCTGGTCCGGATGGAGCTCACCGACGAGTCGTGGTCAGCGGTGCGCAACACCCCGGGCGTCACGGGCTTCGTCGGGCACACCCACCGTCCGTCGCCGCTGGCCATCGATGAGGTGATGCAGTTCCTCGCGCCCGAGGAGGAGAAGCGCCCGCAGGTCGTCGAGACCAAGGCCGCCGATTTCGAGGTGGGCGAGTCCGTCACGGTCATGGACGGACCGTTCGCGACGCTGCCGGCATCGATCAACGAGATCCACGCCGACTCCCAGAAGCTCAAGGTGCTGGTGTCGATCTTCGGCCGGGAGACACCAGTCGAGCTCTCCTTCAGCCAGGTCCAGAAGATCTGACGATCAGCCCACCCACACTGCCAACACGAAACAAGAAAGCACGCACATGCCCCCCAAAGCGAAAAAGCTCGCGGCGATAGTCAAGCTGCAGATCCAGGCCGGCGCCGCCACCCCGGCACCCCCGGTCGGCCCGGCGCTGGGCCAGCACGGTGTGAACATCATGGAGTTCTGCAAGGCCTACAACGCGCAGACCGAGTCGCAGCGCGGCC
>JBDUAP010000170.1:0-6371 GCA_040004585.1 Sporichthyaceae bacterium | reverse complement strand
GGATCAGGTAGGCGACGATGAAGTGAGTGTTGATGATGCCGCTGACGCTCATCCACCCGCGGGCGATCTCCTCGACGACGAGCGCGTAGGTGAGCAGCGACTCCCCGAGGCCGCCGTGCTCCTCGGGGATCATCAGCCCGAACAGGCCCATCTCCTTCATGCCGTCGACAACCCGCTGCGGGTACTCGTCGTCCTTCTCGAGCTGCGCGACGTGGGGAAGGATCTCCTTGTCCACGAAGTCGTGGACGGTCTTGAGGATCTCCTGCTGGATGTCGGTCAGCCCTTCGGTCTGGGCGAGACGTGCCACGACGAGATCTCCCTGCAGGCGGCGGCGGTTACGGCGAAGTATGCCGTAGCCCGGATCGGTGTCGGCTACCGTCGGCCGGTGCCGCCCATCGACCTGCCCATCGTGCTACCCCGCGTGACCCTGCGGGCCTACCGACCCGAGGACCTCGCGCCGTTGGCCGACATGAACTCCCACCCCGAGGTGGCCCGCTACCTCTACACCGAGACCCTCACCCCGGACGAGTCCCGCGCGGTGTTGGAACGCAAGATGGCAGAGACCGCCTTCGGTGAGGAGGGCGAAGCACTGTCCCTGGCAGTCATCCGCAACGAGGACGGCGCGTTCCTCGGCGGCGTGGTGCTGCGCATGGTCGATGCGGGGAGCCGGGGTGCGGAGCTCGGATTCCTCTTCCATCCGGACCACCACGGGCACGGTTACGCGACCGAAGCCGTCCGAGCGCTGCTCGAGCTCGCGTTCGGCGCGTTGGGGCTGCACAGGGTGATCGGCCGCTGCGATGCGCGCAACGAGCCGTCCGCGCGCCTGATGCAGCGGCTAGGGATGCGGCAGGAGGCGCACTTCCGCAGCAACGAGTTCGTCAAGGGCGAGTGGTGCGACGAGCTGGACTTCGCCCTGCTCGAGGACGAGTGGCCGCCCTCAAACCGCCTCTAGGCCAGCGCCTCGAGAGCACTGTTGCCGCCGTCCACGACCAGACAATGCCCGGAGACGATGGAAGCGCCTGGCGACGCGAAGAATGCGACCGCCGCGGCCACCTCGTCCGCCATACCCGATCGACCGACTGGGCTGCGCAGGCCGTGTGCAGCCTCACTCGCACCTTGGGAGCTGGTCGCGATCCATCCTGGTGCGACGGCGTTGCAGGTCACGCCGGATCCACCCACCTCGACGGCGACGGCACGAGGAACCCAGCTGGGTCGCTCGCTGGCGGATGCGATCCGTGGTCGACGTCACGTGCACCGCCGCACCGAGGTCGGACAGTGCGCGCGCGCAGGCGAAACCGATGCCCTCGGGCGACCCGGCCCCGGTCACCAGCGCGGTGCGGCCACGCAACGCTGACAACGTCAGTCCTGCGGAGGTTGAAAGGAGGACGTGCGGGACATGCCGGCTGCCCGGCCCTTCGCCGCCACCACCAACGCCATCTTGCGCGACGCCTCGTCGATCATCTCGTCCCCGAGCATGACTGCACCGCGCATGCCGCCGGCTTCGGACGTGTAGTGCTCGTAGGCATCCAGGATCAGCTCGGCTTGGTCGTAGTCGTCCTGGCTCGGTGAGTAGACCTCGTTGGCTGAGTCGATCTGGCCCGGATGCAGCACCCACTTGCCGTCGAAGCCCAGGGCGGCCGAGCGGCCGGCGACCCGCCGGAAGCCGTCGACGTCTTTGATCTGCAGGTAGGGGCCGTCGATTGCCTGTAGGCCATTGCTTCGCGCGGCCATCAGGATCCTCATCAAGATGTAGTGGTAGGCGTCGCCCACGTCGTATCCAGGCGGCTGCTCGCCGACGACGAGTGACTTCATGTTGATCGACGCCATGAAGTCGGCGGGCCCGAAGATGATGGTCTCGATGCGCGGCGACGCGCACGCGATCGCGTCGACCTCGACCAGGCCGCGTGCATCCTCGATCTGCGCCTCGATGCCGATGCGACCGACGTCGAGACCCTGGGCCTTCTCCAGCTGCGTCAGCAGCATGTCCAGCGCCTGCACCTGCGCGGCGCTCTGGACCTTGGGCAGCATCACCGCGTCGAGGTTCGCCCCCGCGCCTTCGACCACCGCGATGACGTCGCCGTAGGTCCACTGCGTGGTCCAGTCGTTCACGCGTACGACGCGCGTCTTTCCCGCCCAGTCGCCGTCGCCCAGCGCTGCCACGATGTTGGCGCGGGCGTCCTCCTTGGCCATCGGAGCCACCGAGTCCTCGAGGTCGAGGAAGACCTGGTCCGCGGGCAGTCCCTGCGCCTTACCGAGCATCTTCGGGTTGCTGCCAGGAACAGCGAGGCAGGAGCGGCGGGAACGCAGGCGGCGGGACTCGCCCATCGGGTGCACCTTTCGACCTTGGCGGTGCGGGGAGCCTAGCGACGACTCACTCGGCCGGAACTGCGGCCTCGGTGTCATCGGGCCGCGCGGAGATGACGAGAAGCAGTCCCAGCAGCAGGGCCAGCCCGGCGGGCAGGACGGCGTAGGGCGGCGTCTGGTCAAGGAACACGAACGCGATGAGGGCTGCCCCCGGCACCTCGAACAGGATGGCCAGGGACACCACGGTGGGACTTGTCGTACGCAGTAAGCGGTTGAACAACGAGTGACCGAGCAGCTGGGCCCCGACCGTCAGGCCGAGCAGCTGCAGCCAGGTCTTGCTTTCGTAGCCGGTCAGCTGCTGTCGGAAGGCGACGCAGGCAACGAACATCAGCAGTGCACAGGCGCTGTAACAGACCAGGGTGTACGCCGTCGTGCTCACCGTGCGACGGACCTCGCCGCCGATGACGGTGTAGAAGGCCGAGGCCACACCGCCGGCCAGGGCGAGCAAGTCGCCGGCCACGGCGCGCGGCTCGACGGAGAAGTCCACGCCGGTGACCGCGATGACCGCCACCAGGGCGATGAAGATGCCCAGCCAGGCCCGGCCCGGGACGTGGTGGCCCATGGTCCGGGCGATCAGGGCCACCCAGACCGGTTGCACGCAGACCATCGCGGTCGCTGACGCGACCGAGGTGAGCCGCAGGCTGGGGATCCAGGTCACGAAGTGCAGGGCCAGCATCACGCCGGCAGCCAACGTCCACGTCCACTCGCGGGCGTCCATGCTCCGGATCTCGTCCCGGTGGCGGAGCGCGGCGAACGGCGCGATGGCGGCGACCGCGAAGGTGTTGCGCCACATGGCGATCGCGATGGCCGGTGCAGCTGCCGCGGCCATCAGCGGTCCGGACGTCGAGACGGCCAGCACACCGATCGGCATGAGCAGCAGATCGGCGGTCGGCGGGCGGTGGACGGCATGGCGAACGGCGGGCCGACTGGCCTCACCGCTCGGCTGCATGCGCCCATTGTCAGCCATGTGGGACGCTCCCCCCGTGTCCACCGAGCGCGACACCGCACTGGTCGAGGAAGCTTGCCGCAAGTCGGCCATGTCCTGGCTGCGACCGGCTGGGGCGAGCAGATCGACCATGGCCTGGCACATCTGGCACGACGGCGCGATGTACGTCGTGAGCGGTGGGCGTGAGCAGCCGCTTCCCCCCATGCCCGACGGCGAGCCGGTGACCGTGACCGTGCGTAGCAAGGACACCGGCAGCCGCCTGGTTGCGTGGGTCGGGGTCGCCGCCGCGGTCGAGCCGGGCTCGCCGGAGTGGGACAGCGCCGTGCCCGAGCTGCACGCGAAGCGCCTGAACCCGACCGACGGGGAGCAGCAGCCCGTGCGCTGGGCGAGGGAGTCGTCGGTGACCCGGATCGTGCCGACCGGAGAGGTAGTCGAGGCGCCGGGCCGGATGCCGCAACAGTCCCATGCTGCCGAGCCACCGGTCAGCCGGGCAACAACGCGTGGCGCGTTGCCCTTCATGATCGGCCGGCGAGCCCGCCGCCGCAGGTAGCCTGGGCGCTTGTGAGCGGCGCGCCGACGAGGGTCTTCATCGCGCGCCTGGCCGGGATCGCCGTGTTCGACCCAATCGGCGACCAGGTCGGGCGCGTGCGTGACGTCGTGGTGACCCTTCGCATCGGCCGCGAGCCGCCCCGCGTCCTGGGCCTGGTCGTCGAGGTGCCCGGCCGGCGCCGCATCTTCCTGCCGATGACCCGGGTGACCTCGATCGACTCCGGCCAGGTGATCACGACCGGCCTGGTCAACATGCGCCGCTTCCAGCAGCGCCCGGCCGAGACGCTCGTCCTCGGTGAGCTGCTCGACCGCCAGGTGACCCTGCAGGACAGCCCGGTCACCGTCGAGGACGTCGCGATGGAGCAGCAGCGGACCCGCGACTGGGCGGTGACCCGGCTGTTCGTGCGCCGGCCGGGCAAGGGCTTGCGCCGCCGGGGCGAGGCGCTGACCGTTGACTGGGACGAGGTGTTCGGGCTCTCGCTCGTCGAAGAGGGTCAGGGCGCGGCGAACCTGCTGGCCACGTTCGAGAAGCTCAACGCGGCCGACCTGGCAACCGTCATGCACGAGCTCTCGCCGAAGCGGCGCATCGAGATCGCCTCCGTGCTGGACGACGAGAAGCTCGCCGACGTGCTCGAGGAGCTGCCCGAGGACGACCAGGTCGAGATCCTCGGCACGCTCGCGGAAGAGCGGGCAGCCGACATCCTCGAGGCGATGCAGCCCGACGACGCGGCCGACCTGCTGGCCGAGCTGCCGCACCAGGAGAGGCAGAAGCTGCTTGAGCTGATGGAGCCGGACGAGGCGGCGCCGCTACGCCGCCTCCTGGAGTACTCCGACGACACGGCCGGCGGCATGATGACCAGCGAGCCGGTCGTCCTGTCCCCCGACGCCACAGTCGCCGACGCGTTGGCCCGGGTCCGCCAGCCCGAGATCTCCCCCGCCCTGGCCGCACAGGTCTACGTCTGCCGGCCACCCCTGGAGACACCGACCGGCAAGTTCCTCGGCATCGTGCACATCCAGCGCCTCTTGCGTGAGCCACCCTCCACGCTGGTCGGCGGGGTGGTCGACAGCGGCATCGAGCCGCTCCAGGTCGACGTACCCCTGGCCGCGATCACCCACCACCTCGCGACCTACAACCTGGTAGCCGCGCCGGTGGTGGACGAGGACGACCACCTGCTGGGAGCGGTCACCGTCGACGACGTGCTCGACCACCTGCTACCCGATGACTGGCGTGAGCAGGACAGCACCGCGATGCACATCGTGGGGGGCACCGATGGCTCGTGAGCGCCGCCCCCGCGGCCGGTTGGACCAACCCCGCGAGGTCCGTCGTGCGCTGGTCCCGACGCCGGCGTACGACGCCGACGCGTTCGGCCGGCTGAGCGAGCGCATCGCCCGGTTCATCGGCACCGGACGGTTCCTGGTCTACATGACGATCTTCGTCATCGTGTGGCTGATCATCAACACGCTCGCCGCCAAGTTCATCTTCGACAACTACCCGTTCGTTTTCCTGACCCTCATCCTCTCGCTGCAGGCTTCCTACGCCGCGCCGCTGATCCTGCTGGCACAGAACCGCCAGGCCGACCGCGACCGGGTGCAGTACGAGCAGGACCGGGCCAGGGCCGAGCGCAACATCGCCGACACCGACTACCTCACCCGCGAGTTGGCCGCGCTGCGGATGGCAGTGGGCGAGGTGGCCACGCGCGACTTCCTCCGGTCCGAGCTGCGCCAGTTGCTCGACGAGCTCGAGGAGCGCGGCGAAGACCAGGCCGCAGAAAGCGGCCGGACCGCGAGACCTCCGGGCGCCACGTAGCATAGGAGCATGCCCGCCTCTCCCACGTCCGAGCAGGTCCACGCCGCGTTGGCGACCGTCAACGACCCGGAGATCCGCCGGCCCATCACCGAGCTGGGCATGGTCAAGTCCGTCGAGATCACTCCCCCGGGCCAGGTCCTGGTCGAGGTGTTCCTGACCGTCGCGGGCTGCCCGATGCGCGACCAGATCACCCGCGAGGTCACTGCGGCCGTCGAGAGCATCGACGGGGTGACCGGTGTCCGAGTCGAGCTCGACGTGATGAGCACCGAGCAACGGCAGGCGCTGCAGGGCCAGCTGCGGGGTGGCCAGGCCGACAAGGAGATCCCGTTCGCCAACGCCGACTCGCTGACCCGGGTCTTCGCGGTCGCCTCCGGCAAGGGTGGCGTGGGGAAGTCCTCGGTGACCGTCAACCTGGCGGCAGCGATGGCCGCGTCCGGGCTCAAGGTCGGGGTCGTCGATGCGGACATCTACGGCCACTCGGTGCCACGGATGCTCGGGGTCACCGGGCGGCCGACGCAGGTCGAGCAGATGATCCTTCCGCCGGTGTCGCACGATGTGAAGGTCATCTCGATCGGCATGTTCGTCGCGAACAACGCACCCGTCCTCTGGCGCGGCCCGATGCTGCACCGGGCGCTGCAGCAGTTCCTCGGCGACGTGTTCTGGGGCGACCTGGACGTGCTCCTGATGGACCTGCCACCCGGAACC
>JBDUAP010000169.1:0-6466 GCA_040004585.1 Sporichthyaceae bacterium | reverse complement strand
GACCCTCGCCGGGACCAGCCTGGTCGCCAAGCTCTCCAAGCCCGACCTGCGCGAGCTGGAGATCCTGCTGCACGGCATCGCCGTCTCTGCGGACACGCCCTACACCTACGAGCGGGCGGCCACCCTGCTGGAGCGGGCCGGCGAGCCGGGGCCGGCGATCAGCGTCTGTGACGCCTGGCTGGCACAGCCGGCCGCGAAGTGGCCGGAATACGTCCACCACAGCCGGGCCATCGACAAGCGCCGCTCGCGGCTGCGCACCCGGCAGTCGACCGCGGAAGCGTCCTGACCGCTGCCGCGGCGGTGCCGGAGATGAGCGTGGACCCGTCTCGCTGCTCGGGCACCTCGCCGACCTGAACCGGCTCCGGGTCTTCTCTGCCGTCGTGCTGGACGGACCGGCGAGCAGCGGCCGACCTGGTCGCCCGGGCAGGGTTGACCGAGCCGGACGTGCTCGACCACGTCTGCCGCGTGTTCGAATCCGGAGTCCGCTATCCCGAGCGCGAGGTGTCCGCGCTGCTCCGGGCCTTCCATCCCGACTACGCCGCAATGCGGCTATCTCGTCGACGAGGGCTTTCCTCAGTCGCGACGGCGGCACCTACTGGCGCACCGGCGGCTCGGTCGACCCTTGATCTTTTCGTGACATTCAGGCTCGGACATTCGGGGTCGGGGCGTGGCACGGTGGTGCAATGTTCGACACCGTCCTCGGACTTCCGGTCCACGCGTTGGTCATGCATGTCGTCGTCGTCCTGGTGCCGTTGGCCGCCGCGGGCGTGGTGGCCATCGCCGTCGTGCCGCGCTGGCGGTCGCGATTCGGCGTCCTCGTGCTGGCGATCGCAACGGCGGGACTGGCAGCGGTCCCCGTCGCAACCCGCAGCGGAGGCAAGCTGGAGGACCGCCTGGGTGCGAGCGGAGTGGTGGCCCGCCAGATCAACCACCACCAGGAGTGGGGCCAGCGTGTCATCTGGCCGACGCTGGCCATGTGGCTGCTGGCCTTGCTGCTCGTATTCCTCGACCGGCAGGGGCGGCCGGGCCGGCAGGGCAGGCAGGGCAGGCAGGGAACGGCGGTCAAGGTGGCCGCGGCCCTCGCTGTCCTGGCTGCGATCGCGGCCGCGACGGCGGTGACGATCACGGGTCATCTCGGTTCGACCGCGGTCTGGAGCTGCACCATCGGCTCGGCCGCCTGCAAGTAGCGCGCGTGTAGGTCAGCCGGTCTCTTCCGGCTCATCGCGGCTGCGCAACAGCCGTCGCAGTGACTCCAGCCGGTCGGGGTCGGCGTGGCCAGCAACGACCCAGGCGTCGAGCGCGCAGTCGGCTTCGTCGTGGGTGCATCCACGCGGGCACCCCTCGGTGCCCGGCATCAGGTCGGGGAATGCGCGGATGATGCGGTCGAGGTCGACGTGGGCCACGCCGAAGCTGCGGATGCCGGGTGTGTCGATCACCCACCCACCGCCGTCGAGCTCGAGCGCGACTGCGGAAGAGGACACATGCTTGCCGCGACCGGTCACCACGTTCACAAGCCCCGTGGCGCGGTCCGCACCAGGGACCAGCGCGTTCACCAGCGTGGACTTGCCGACCCCCGAGTGCCCGACCAGGACACTCACCCGCCCGGTCAGCTGCGACCTCAGCTCGTCCAGTAACTCCCCGCGCCGGGTCACGACGTGCGGCACATCGAGCGCGCGATAGGTCTCCAGCAGCTCCTCTGGCCCGGTCAGGTCGGACTTCGTCAGGCAGAGCAGCGGCCGCAGGCCTGCGTCGAACGCGGCGACCAGGCATCGGTCGATCAACCGGGGGCGCGGGGGTGGGTCGGCGAGTGCGGTGACGATCACGAGCTGGTCGGCGTTCGCGACGATGACGCGCTCGACCGGGTCGGTGTCGTCCGCCGTACGGCGCAGGGTCGAGGTGCGCGGCTGCACGCGCACGATGCGGGCCAGCGTGTCGGTGTCACCGGACACGTCCCCGACGATCGCGACCCGATCGCCCACCACGACGCCGCGCCGACCCAGTTCCCTGGCCTTCATGGCGATCACTTCGCTGCCCGCCTCGGCCCCGTCCACGCCACTCGTCATGTCGCCGAGGCGGCAGGTGTAGCGCCCGCGGTCGACAGCCACGACGTAGCCGCGGCGGGCGTCCTCGTGGCTGGGCCGGTCCTTGGTGCGAGGCCGCGAGCCACGCGACGGGCGGACTCGTACGTCGTCCTCGTCGAGCTCGCGCCCGCGGCGCCGACCGGTGCTCACCCGAGCATCTCTGCCCAAAGCTCGACGAACCCCGGCAGTGTCTTGCCGGTGGTGGCGATGTCCTCCACCTCGATGCCGGGCACGCACAGACCCAGCACCGCGGCAGCCGTGGCGAGTCGATGGTCGTCGTACGTCGAGAACAGCCCGGCGCGCAGCGGTTGCGGATTGATGACCAGGCCGTCCTCGGTGTCGTGCACGTCTCCGCCGAGTCCCGTGATCTCCCGGCTCAGCGCGGCCAGCCGGTCGGTCTCGTGGTGGCGCAGGTGGCCGATGCCGCCCAAGGTCGAGGGGCTCTCCGCGAACGCGCAGATCGCTGCGATCACCGGGGTGAGCTCGCCGACGTCGCCGAGGTCGACATCGATGCCCTTGATCACCTCGGGACCTGTGACGGTCAGGCCGCGCGGGGTGAGCTCGCAGCGGCCGCCGAGCCGCTCCAGCAGGTGGCGGAGCACGTCGCCGGCCTGGCTGGTGCGGACCGGCCAGTCGGGCACCGTGACGCTCCCGGTCGTGACCATCGCGGCTGCGAGGAAGGGAGCGGCATTGGACAGGTCGGGCTCGATGCGCAGCGAGCCCACATGCAGGGGTCCCGGCTCGACGCGCCATGCGTAGGTCTCCGCGTGCTCGACGAGAACACCGGCCGCGCGCAACATCTCCACGGTCATCGCGATGTGCAGGCCAGAGGGCAGCCGCTCCCCGTCATGGCGGACCTCGATGCCGCTGGCGAAGCGCGGACCGGCGAGCAACAGGGCGGTGACGAACTGGGACGACAGGGAGGCGTCCAGCGTGACGGTGCCGCCCATCAGCCAGCCGCGGCCGGAAACCGTCAAGGGCAGGCCACCGCTCGCTGAGGTGATCGACGTACCGAGGGCACGCAGGACGTCAACGACCGGCTTGAGGGGTCGCTCACGCGCCCTGGGGTCACCGTCGAAGTGGACGTCACCGTCGGCGAGCGCCGCCAACGGGAGCAGGAAGCGCATCACGGTGCCGGCATTGCCGACATCGATCGTCGCGGGCCCGGTGAGTGGACCCGGGGTGATGACCCAGTGTTCGCCATGGTCGTCGATGGTCACGCCGAGTGCCCGAAGCCCTGCCACCATCAGAGTGGTGTCGCGGCTGCGCAGCGGTCCGTGCAGGGTGGTGGGAGACGATGCAAGGGCGGCAAGCACCAGCGCCCTGTTCGTGACGGACTTGGATCCGGGCACGTTCACCGTGGCGCGCACAGGGCCGGTCGCGGTGGGCGCTGGCCACGGCGACGTCATGTCGCGAGCGTAGTGGCGGTGGGTTCACCGGCGGTCGGTCCCGACCGCGAACCGATCAGCCGGGCAGATGTGCCCGGGCGGCGTGCGCGGCGAGGCGAGCTTCACGTTTCGCGGTACGGCGGGCCCGCCGAGTGCCTTCGGCGGCGTGGTGCGTCGCGTGCTTCGCACGCCAGGCGAGACCGGGACGGCCTTCGGTGTCGACGGCCGCGAGGATCAGGCCGCCGAGCAGTCCGACGTTCTTGAGGAAGTTGCCGCGCTGGCGGTAGCGCTCCGCCGGGTCCTTCTCCTCCCAGAACCGGTGGCCGGCCAAGGTGGTCGGCACCAGGCTGCCGGCGAGGAGCATCGACGACAGCCGGGGGAACCGGCCCAGTGCGAGCAGGGACCCGGCGCCGAGCTGGACCGCCGCGTTGAGCTTCACGAGCGTTTCCGGGTCCTCGGGCAGGTAAGGGATCTTGGCCGCGATCGACGGCCCGACGCGGTCAGCGGCGGGCTCCTTGGGCTCGGGATTGCGCAACGCTTCCATCCCTCCCCACACGAAGACGGAGGCGAGCATCGGGCGGGCGAGACGGCGTACGACTGTCATGGCCGCGTCCTTCCCGGGACGGCTTGGCCGTAACCCGCTCCTGGCAGTCCAGTTCGAACTCGCGTGGCAGGCTGGGGCGCATGTGCGGGCGTTACGCGGCCAGTCGCAGTCCGAACGACCTGGTGGAGGAGTTCGAGGCGGCCGTCCACCTCGAGCAGGCCCTCCCGGCCAGCTACAACGTCGCCCCCACCGACCCGGTCTACGCGGTGATGGAGCGCACCCCCCGCGACGAGCCCGCGGCAGCGCCGCAGCGACAGCTGCGGACCGTGCGGTGGGGTCTGGTGCCCTCGTGGGCGAAGGATCCCTCGATCGGCAGCCGGCTGATCAACGCCCGGGTCGAGACCGTGGCCGAAAAGCCGGCCTTCCGCAAGGCCTTCGCCAAGCGACGCTGCCTGCTCCCCGCGGACGGCTACTTCGAGTGGTACGGCGAGGAACGCGGCAAGAAGCAGCCGTTCTTCATCCGCCCACCCGATGATGGCGTGTTGGCGATGGCCGGGCTCTACGAGTTCTGGCGCGACCCAGCGAAGGACGAGGACGACCCCGCGGCCTGGTTGACGACGTGCACGGTGATCACGACCTCGGCACCGGACGACCTCGGTCGCATCCACGACCGGATGCCGATGCTCGTCGAGACGGACCGGTACGCCGAGTGGCTGGACCCGTCGGTGCAGGACATCGAGGGGCTGCGGTCGCTGCTGGTGCCGGCCGCACCGGGGCGGTTGACGGCGTACCCGGTGTCCAAGGACGTCAACAACGTGCGCAACGACGGCGCGCACCTGATTGAGCCGATCCGTCTCGAGGATGCGCCGGGGCCCGTCGCGGGGGATGACCCCGGCGACGAGCCCCGGCTGTTCTAAGCGATCGTCCCGCTATGACTCGTCGCTGAAGGTCCCTCCATAGATGCTGGAGTTGCCGAACCCTGGCAGGCAATCCTCGTTCGGCCCCGGGCGCAGTGCGGTGGAGTGCGACGCCGGCAGCTCACCTGCTTGCTCCCGGTCCTCCGCCTCGTCACCGACAATCGGCGCGGCGGTCCCGTTGCGCCGGTCTTCGACGAAGGCCTGGCGGTAGGTGTCGATGGCCGGGCAGTCCGTCGCGTCCCGGACGTCGTTCCACACCGCGGAGCCGAAGTCTCGGGTGGCCACGGCGTAGTTGTAGTCACCGAGGAATTCCGACGTGAGCCCGTTAGCGCTGGACGCCCGGGTGTCGCCAGGTGCTCCCCGGTGCACCGTGGTGAACGCAGTTATCGCGTGCGTCGTCGGATTGATGTCGGCGTGGCGAACCACACCCTCCATCAGCCGCGGGTCTGCCGTCGACCCTTGCCAGTCGACCTCGTACGCGTTGTAGACGAGGTAGGCGTCGGTGCCGTCGGGCGAGATCGCGATCGCCGGCTGGTTGGCCCTCTCCTTGCCTGGCGCCACCTTGTCGTTTGCATCCACGCGGCCCGAATAGGACTGACCGCCGTTGACCGAGGTCACGTAGTAGGCCCGCTCCATGTTCTGGCCGGCCTTGTCGTCCGACCAGCTGATCAGGATCTGGTTGGTCGCGTCTAGTCCGGTGGGGGCCCCGTTGGCGATGTCGATGCTCGGGAAGACATCGGTGCGGGCACCGGCGACCCCGTCGATCGTGAACCGCCCCTGAGCCGGGTCGAACTGGCCGATCCCGCCAAGCCCCCGCACCACGATGCGCGGCCGCTCGAAGGTCGCTCCGCCGTTGAAGGACCGGGCCTGGTAGAACACGCCCTGGCGGGTCTGGATGTCCGTGCCGACCCAGACGACGTAGACCACGCCCTTGCTGTCGGTGCGGACGGCGCAGCCCTGGCGCCCACCGGTCTGGGCGGTGTTGGTGGCCGGCGAGAGCGCCCCGTTGGTCCACGTGTCGCCTCCGTCGGTGGACCGCGCGAAGAGGACGGGCTCGGAGCCGGCGGTGCCGCGGAAGCCCACGTTGCACACGTAGACGTTTCCGAAGTAGCGGCTGGTGTCCGACGCCTGGTCGGCCCAGATCTGCTCCTTGTCGCTGAACAGGGCGTTGTTCTGCTTGGTCACGATGACCGGGTCCATCCAGGCGTTGTTGTCGCCCGCCATCGCACGCTCGATGTCATCGGTCCGGGACACCGCGATGGCGCCGTCGCCCTTGAAGGGCTCGCGGCCCGGGACCTTGGTGGCGATGTTGGCGTAGTACAGGCGCTGGCCGGCGGCCCAGGAGAACCTGCCGTTGGCACCGCGCCGCGGGCCGAAAACGAGCTCCGGGTCCCCGTTGGACACCAGCCCGTTCTCGTAGTACTTCGGCAGCGTGCCGATTGGTCCACTCGCAGGTTGGCAGCCGGGGTCGGTTGCGAGAGGCTCGCCGGGAGCCGGGTCCGGCTGCCCGATGCAGCTCGGCTCGACCCGAGCGGA
>JBDUAP010000168.1:0-6474 GCA_040004585.1 Sporichthyaceae bacterium | reverse complement strand
CCAGCCCTGCCTCGAGGACCGAGTCGGTGTTGTCGATGTCGTGGCCGTAGTCGCGATAGCCCTTCTCCATGCGCAGGCTCGCTAGCGCCTTGAGCCCCGCGTGACGCAGGTTGGTGGCCTGGCCTGCCGCGACCAGCCGGTCGTAGACGTGGGTGGCCTGCTCGGTCGGGATGTATAACTCGTAGCCGAGCTCACCGAGGTAGGTGATGCGGATGCACAGGACGCGGGCGTAGCCGATCGCGATCTCGCGGGCGGTGCGGAACGGGAAGGCGTCGTTGGACATGTCCGCGTCGGTGACGGCAGCGAGCACCTCGCGCGAACGCGGGCCCTGGATGTTGAGCTGGGCGTAGCCGGAGGTGACGTCGGTGACGAACGCGTGGGTGTCATCGGCGAGGTGGCGGCGCATCCATGTCTCGGCGTGCCGGTGGGCGGTGTCGGAGGCCACCACCCAGAACCGATCCTCGTCGAGCTTGGTCACCGTCAGGTCGGCCTCCAGCGTGCCGCCCTCGTTCAACCACTGGGTGTAGGTGATGAGCCCGGTCTCGCCGTTGACGCTGTTCGCGGAGAGATGGTCGAGGAACGCCCCTGCGTCACGACCCTGCACGAGGAACTTCGACATGAACGACATGTCCATGGCAATGACGCCGTTGCGGGTCGCGTGGTGCTCGGCCTCCCAGTAGGGGAACCAGTTCTGCCGCCCCCAGGTGAGCTTCTCGACCGTCGGCTCGACACCGGGCGGGGCATACCAGTCGGCTCCCTCCCAGCCGCTGACGTCGCGGAAGTAGGCGCCGCGGGCCACGAGCCGGTCGTGGAAGGCGGACTTCTTGGCGCCTCGGGCCGTCTGCATCGACTTGGTCGGGTAGTGACACTGGTAGACCGCACCGAGGGACTCGACTGTGCGGGTGCTGCGGTACTCGGGGTTGGCCTGGTAGCTGTGCAGCCGGTCGATGTTGAAGCCGGTCACGTCGACGTCAGGCCGGCCCGTGATGATCCAGTGGGCCAGCACCCGGCCGAGGCCGCCGCCGGTGAGGATGCCGATCGAGTTGAGGCCCGCTGCGACGAAGTAGTTCCTGACCTCGGGCGCCTCACCCACAACCGGCTGAAGGTCGGGCGTGAAGCTCTCCGGTCCGCAGAAGAACTTCTTCAGGCCGATCTCACTGGTCACCGGCACCCGCTTCATCGCGGTCTCGAGGTAGGGGCCCATCCGCTCCCAGTCGGGTGGCAGCTCACCGAAGGAGAAGTCCTCGGGAACCCCACCCACCTGCCAGGGCGCGCAGACCGGCTCGAAGAGGCCGAGCAGCAGGCCGCCGCCCTCCTCGCGGAAGTAGCCGTAGGAGGCCGGGTCCTCGAGCACCGGCCAGGCGCTGGAGATGTCGGGGATGGGCTCGGTGAGCAGGTAGTAGTGCTCCGCTGCCTGGAGCGGGATGTTCACGCCGTTGCGCTCACCGAGCTGGCGGGCCCACATGCCTGCGCAGTTGACGACGTACTCCGCCTCGATGTCGCCCTGATCGGTTCGTACGCCGGTGACCGCGCCCTTGTCGGTGAGGACCTCGTTGACGGGGACGCCTTCGAGGATGGTGGCGCCGGCGAGCCGGGCTCCCTTGGCCAGCGACATGGTGACGTCGACCGGGTTGGCGCGGCCGTCCTCCTTCACGTAGAAGCCGGCGAGGATGTCGTCGGTACGGGCCAGCGGGAACAGCTCGCCGACCTCGGCTGCGCCGATCTCCTGCACGTCGACGCCGCAGTAGCGGTTGAACGCCGACACCCGTCGGTACTCCTCGAGCCGGTCGATGTCGCTCGCCACCTCGATGAAGCCGACCGGCTTGAACCCGGTGGCCACGCCGGTCTCTTCCTCGAGACGGGAGTAGAGGTCTCGGGTGTACTTGCGCATCTCCGTGGACGTCTCGGAGGTGGATCCGAAGGTCACCATCAGTCCGGCCGCGTGCCAGGTCGTGCCGGAGGTGAGCCGGTCGCGTTCGAGGAGCACGACGTCCTTGCACCCCATCTGCGCCAGGTGGTAGGCCACCGAGCAGCCGATGATCCCGCCACCGATGACGACGACTCGGGCGCGTGTAGGCAGGACCGTTCTAGCCATCCGGGCAGCCTAGGGGCCACTCCTGAGCCGCGAGTCAGCCAGCGCGCTCACGGCACCATCCACCCCAGCACCCACGTGCCCTGCAGAGTCACGATGACGCACATGAACAGCAGGAGGACAAGGCTCCAGCCGAGGACCTTCCGGAAGATGACGCCCTCCTGGCCGGCCATGCCGACCGCCCCCGCAGCAATAGCGAGGTTCTGCGGGCTGACCATCTTGCCCAACACGCCCCCGGAGGAGTTCGCGGCCGCGAGCAGGACCGGGTCGAGACCGGCCTTCGCCGCGGTCTGCACCTGCAGTGCCCCGAACAGCGCGTTGGCGGAGGTGTCCGATCCTGTCACGGCGACCCCGAGCCAGCCCAGGATCGGGGAGATGAAGAGGAAAGCCGACCCCGCCTGCGCGAGGAACGCCCCCAGCGTCGTGGTCTGCGCGGACTGGTTCATCACGTACGCGAGCCCTAGCACCGCCATGACGGTGACGATGGCCCATCGCAGTTCGACGTAGGTGTCCTTGTACGCCCGCAGCGCCCGACTCGGCGACACCTTGAGCACGATGGCCGTCAGGATGCCGGCCAGGATCATCAGCGACCCCGCTGCGGGCAGCCAGTTGAACTTGAACATCAGAGACGCCAGGGGGTCTCCCTTGCTGTTGACCACGTGCAGACCAGGCCAGGCGAACGTCGTCGTCCACGGCTCCTTGGCCAGCGCCGCCTTGACGCCGTTGAGGTTCGCGACGGCGAAGATCGCGATGATGATGAGGTAGGGGGCGTATGCCTTGGCGATCTCGCTGCCCCGGTCGGAACCGCCTGCCGCGGCCTGTCCGTCACCCGGGCGGGTGCCGGTGCGGCCGCCGGGCCGCTGCTCTCCCGGTGCGTCTCCCACCACCTGGCCGACCATGCTACCAGCGCCCTGGCCGGTCCTCGTCGTGGTGCGCCCGCTCGAGGTGCGCGACCGGGCGGCCACCTGCGCGGCGTACTCGTGCTCGTGATCGACGAGGTCGGGGGACTCCACCGGCTGCCACACCCGAAGCAGGCCGACCACCGCGGCGGCGGCCACCAGGGCGGCGATGATGTCGGTCAGCGGGACGGAGACGTAGTTCGACCCGACGAACTGGGCGACGCCGAAGGTGATGCCCGCCACCAGCGCCGGCAGCCACGCCTGACGGAGCCCTCGCCTGCCATCGACGACCAGCACGAGCACGAGCGGCACGATCACGGCGAGGATAGGCGTCTGGCGTCCCACCATGGCTCCCAGTGTCTCGACCGTGAGTCGCTTGTCGTCGCTCACGCCGGAGGTGACGTCGGCGAGGGTGACGATCGGGGTGGCGAGAGCGCCGAAGGCGACGGGGGCCGTGTTGGCGATCAGCGCCACGGCGGCCGCTCGCACAGGGCTGAACCCGAGCGCCATCAGCATCACGACGGTGATGGCCACGGGCGTGCCGAAGCCTGCCAGGGCCTCGAGGAGCGCCCCGAAGCAGAAGGCGATGATGATGGCCTGGATGCGCTGGTCAGGGCTGACTCGCTCGAACGACCGTCGCAGCACGTCGAAGTGCCCGGTCGCGACGGTGAGGTTGTAGACCCAGATGGCGTTGATGACGATCCACAGGATCGGGAAGAACCCGAACGTGGCACCCTCGGTCGCGGAGAGCAGGGCCTGGCCCACCGGCATCGAGTAGACGGCGATCGCGACGAGCAGGGCCACGCCGAGCGCCGCCGCGGCCGCGATCCACGCCTTGATCTTGAGCACCCCGAGCATGACGAACAGCGTCAGGAGCGGGAGCGCCGCGAACATGGCCGAGAGGCCGAGCGAGTCAGCGACGGGGTCAAGGATCTGTTGGTACATGGTTCACCTCGGGATGCGTAGGGACTTTCTGCGGCGCTGCCGTGATGCGGACGTGCTGGTGAGCGTAGTGAGCGAGGAGGCCGGCAGCCCCCTGATCGACGCGTCGAGCACCTCGACGGTGTGGGCCATCGCCACCCGGGTGCCGAGCCGGTCGAGCGATGCTGCGACCTGCATCAGGCAGCCGGGGTTGGCCGTGACGAGCAGCGCGGCCCCGGTGGCGGTGATGTTGGCTGCCTTGCGGTCCCCGAGCTCGCGGGCCGGCTCGGGATTGAGGACGTTGTAGATGCCGGCGGACCCGCAGCAGATCTCGGGCTCGGAGATCTCGCGGAGCTGGAGTCCGGGTATCCCCGTCAGCAGGTCGCGTGGCTGCTTCCTGACGCCTTGCGCGTGGGCGAGGTGGCAGGCGTCGTGGTAGGCGGCCACGACGGGCATCGGGTGCCGCTGCGCGACGGGGCCGAGCTCGATCAGGATCTCCGACACGTCGCGCACCGTCGCGGCGAAGTCGGCAGCCTTCGAGGCGTACGCCGGGTCGTCGGCCAGCAGTTCGGCGTACTCCTTCATCGAGGAGCCGCAGCCGGCCGCGTTGACGACCACGTACGAGACTCCGGCGGCCGCGAACGCGTCGATGGTCGCCCTCGCGAAGCGCACGGCCTCCGGCTCGCGCCCGTTGTGGACGCTGAGCGCACCGCAGCAGCCCTGGCCCTGGGGGATCACCACGTCGCAACCCTCCGCTGACAGGACGCGCGCGGTCGCGGCGTTGACGCCGGGGAAGAACGCGCCCTGCACGCAGCCGGTCAGCATGCCCACGACGGCGCGGCGCTCGCCCTGCGCCGGCACGAGCGTGGGCAGCGGGTCCTCGAATCGGATGGGCGGTGCGAGCGCCTCCATCGCGGCCAGCGACGGGGTGAAGCGGGCCAGCAGCCCACTGCGCTGGACCAGTCGTTGCACGCCGGAGCGCTGGTAGGCGCGCAGCACCGGGCGCACCAGGCGCAGGCGGCTGGGGTAGGGGAACAGCGCAAAGATCATGGCTCGCAGCAGCCGGTCGGCCGGAGCGCGGCGGTGCCGGCGCTCGACCTGGGCCCGGGTGGCCTCGATGAGCTTGTCGTACTGAACGCCTGACGGGCAGGCGGTCACACAGGCCATGCAGCCCAGGCACGCGTCGAAGTGACCCACCATCGAGTCGGTGAGCGGCTCGCCTTCCAGGCCGGACTGCATGAGGTAGATGCGCCCGCGCGGGCTGTCCATCTCCTCGCCCCAGAGCACGTAGGTCGGGCAGGTCGGCAGGCAGAAGCCGCAGTGGACGCAGTCGGACACCAGCTCGGCCGACGGCGGGTGGTGGCCGTCGAATGCCGGTCCGCTCATCAGATACCTCCTGCGAAGCGGCCCGGCGACAACCGGTGGCCGGGATCGAGCTCGTCCTTGAGCCTCCGCATCAGGTGCACACCGGGGACCGGACCCCAGAGATCGACCACCTCCCGGACCTTCGCAGGCGCGGTCAGGACGGTGACGCTGCCGTCGTACGCCGTGACGGCGCCGCGCAACGCCTCGACGACCGCTGCGACAGTGCTCGGTTCGACAGCGGCGGGCAGTCCCGCGTAGAGCACGCCGGCCGCAGAGCCGCGGACGAGCAGCGGTACGTCGGAAGTGGTGGCCGCCTTGCGCGCCGCCGTGAGAACCGCCCCCACGCCGGACAGCGCGGAGGTGATCTTGAGTCCCGTGCCGTCAGGATCGAAGGGGTACGTGCCGAAGCCGCCGGGGAGCTGGTCGCTGTCCGTGGCTCCGTCGCCGAGCAGCCTGAGCGCGGTTGCGGTCCGGTCGGGCAGGCCGGCGGCGACGCCCTCGACCAGGACGGTCACTGTCACGACGCCGTCGCCCTCCAGGTCGAGCTCGACGGCGGTGGGAACCAGCTGGGAACCGAGGACGGCCAGCGCGACCCGGCCGGCGGCCAGGGCGTCGGGAAGGCGGACCCGGGCGACTCGTCTCGCAGCAGGCAGCGGGTGCAGCCGGAAAACGGCTTCGGTGATGACGCCGAGCGTGCCGTAGGACCCGGTGAGCAGCTTGCCGAAGTCGTAGCCGGCCACGTTCTTCACGACCTTGCCGCCGGCCTTGGCGACGACGCCGTCGCCCCGGACGAAGGTGACGCCGATGAGCAGGTCGCGCGCGGTGCCGTAGAGCAGCCGGCGCGGGCCGCTGGTGCTCGTGGCCAGCGTTCCACCAACGGTGGCGCCGGTCAGGGGTGTGTCCAGCGCCAGCTGCTGCCCTGCGGTGGCCAGCGTGTCCTGCAGCTCCGCCATCGGGGTCCCGGCCCGGACGATGACAACCAGGTCGCCGGCAGCGTGCTCGACGACGCCGCAGATGCCCGTCGTGTCGAGCACCAGGTCCGCCGCGCGTGGCGCTGCTCCCCACGCGATCTTGGTCCCGGCCCCTCGCGGAACGACGGTGAGGTCGTGCTGCCCGGCCAACCGCAGCGTCTCGGCCACCTCGTCCGTCGTGGTGGGCGAGACGACCCAGCGGGCCGGCACGCCTCCCACCGAGTCG
>JBDUAP010000167.1:0-6507 GCA_040004585.1 Sporichthyaceae bacterium | reverse complement strand
CGGCCTGCACCGTGCGCTGCCGCGGCTGGATCGCCCAGCCAGCGAAGTCGGTGCCGTCATAGGCCAGGTCGATCCGCACACGGACGAGCCCGCCGTCCCCGGGATCGGGGTCGGCGGGCTCGGTCACGGAATCCGGCACTCGGGTCGTCAGGACCGGCCCTTACTCGGCCTTCGTGGCGTCGTCGGCTGCCTTCTCGGCGATGTCGGCGAACGCCTCCGCCTCGCCTGCAGTCGCGTCGACCTCAGGGTCGTCGGACTGCTCAGCGGCCGCTGCGGCCTCGTCGGCCGCAGCACGCGCCTGCGCGGCAGCATCGGCCGCACCTTCGACGTCACCCTCGGCAGCGTCGTCGGCAGCCTCCTCGGCTGCCGCCTCAGCGGCCTCGGCTGCTGCGACGACCGTTTTGGTCTGGCTGCCGCTTTCGCTGCCCGCGGCCTTCTTCGCGTCCTTGCGGGCGGTCCGACGGGTTGCGCCCTCGGCCTCCTGCACGACCTCGGCCCGCGCGGTCAGCGCCTCCACGAGCTCGATGACGGCCATGGGTGCGTTGTCACCCTTGCGTGGGCCGATCTTGGTGATGCGGGTGTAGCCGCCGTGGCGGTTCTCGTAGCGCGGTCCGATCTCGGTGAAGAGCTCGTGCACCACGGACTTGTCGCGTACGACGGTGAGCACACGCCGACGGGCGTGCAGGTCACCGCGCTTGGCGAACGTGATGAGTCGCTCGGCCAGGGGACGCAGCCGCTTGGCCTTGGCCTCGGTCGTGGTGATCCGGCCGTGCTCGAACAGCGCGGTGGCGAGGTTCGCCAGCATGAGCCGTTCGTGCGCGGGGCCGCCGCCGAGACGCGGGCCCTTGGTGGGGGTGGGCATGTTGGTGCTCTCCAGGGGTGTCGGTGGACCGGCGGTCGATCAGTACTGCTCGTCCTCGACGTATGCCGCGTCGTCGTCGGCGCCGTAGTTGTCCACGGCGGTGCTTGGGTCGAACCCCGGAGGGCTGTCCTTGAGCGCGAGACCCATCGACACGAGCTTGGCCTTGACCTCGTCGATGGACTTAGCGCCGAAGTTGCGGATGTCGAGCAAGTCGGCCTCGCTGCGGGCGACCAGCTCGCCGACGGTGTGGATGCCCTCGCGCTTGAGGCAGTTGTAGGACCGCACAGTGAGCTCGAGGTCCTCGACCGGCAGGGCGAGGTCGGCAGCGAGCGCGGCGTCGGTCGGCGACGGGCCCATGTCGATGCCCTCAGCCTCGACGTTGAGCTCGCGAGCCAGTCCGAACAGCTCCACCAGGGTCTTGCCGGCCGACGCCATGGCGTCACGGGGCTGCATAGACCGCTTGGTCTCGACGTCGACGATGAGCCGGTCGAAGTCGGTGCGCTGCTCGACACGGGTGGCCTCCACCTTGTAGGTCACCTTGAGCACCGGGGAGTAGATCGAGTCGATCGGCACCCGACCGATCTCCTGGCCGGCCTGCTTGTTCTGCACCGCGGAGACGTAGCCACGACCGCGCTCGACGGTGAGCTCCATCTCGAGCTTGCCCTTGCCGTTGAGCGTGGCGATGTGCAGGTCGGGGTTGTGCACCTCGACACCGGCCGGCGGCGCGATGTCGGCAGCGGTCACCACGCCCGGCCCCTGCTTGCGCAGGTACATCACGACGGGCTCGTCCACCTCGGAGCTCACGACGAGCTCCTTGATGTTCAGGATGATCTCGGTCACGTCCTCCTTGACGCCCGGCACGGTGGTGAACTCGTGCAGGACCCCGTCGACCCGGATGCTCGTGACCGAGGCTCCGGGGATGGACGAGAGCAGAGTGCGCCGGAGGGAGTTGCCGAGGGTGTAGCCGAAACCCGGCTCGAGCGGCTCGATGACGAACCGCGACCGGAAGTCGGAGACGACCTCTTCGGACAGTGTTGGACGCTGGGCGATAAGCACTTCGGTTGTCCTTCCCGCGGACGTCCGCCATATGACGTCTCGCGCCTGCGCCGGGAGCGGCGTCGGTCTGCCGCCCCCGGGTCGTGCCGTTACTTCGAGTAGAGCTCGACGATCAGCTGTTCCTGGACCTGGGTGTCGATGACCTGCCGGGCCGGCAGCGAGTGCACGAGGATGCGCATCCGGTTGGGGATGACCTCGAGCCAGGCCGGCACGGTCCGCTCGCCGACCTCGGCGCGCGCCACGATGAACGGCGTGAGCTCGAGGGAGCCCTGCCGCACCTCGACGATGTCGTTGTCGCTGACGCGGTACGACGGGATGTCGACCTTCTTGCCGTTCACCGTGATGTGGCCGTGCCGGACCAGCTGGCGGGCCATGTCGCGGCTCTTGGCGAAGCCTGCGCGATAGACGACGTTGTCCAGGCGGCTCTCCAGGATGCGCAGGAGGTTCTCGCCGGTCTTGCCCTGCTTGCGGGTTGCCTCGTCGTAGTAGCCGCGGAACTGCTTCTCGAGCACGCCGTAGATGCGCGCACACTTCTGCTTCTCGCGCATCTGTAGGAGATACTCGCTGTCCTTCGTGCGACCGCGACCGTGCTCACCCGGGGGGTAAGGACGGATCTCGATCGGGCACTTTGGCGACTCGCACTTCGCGCCCTTGAGGAAGAGCTTCATCTTCTCGCGGCGGCAGCGCTTGCAGTCCGGTCCGGTGTAGCGAGCCATGGATCAAACCCTCCGGCGCTTCGGGGGACGGCACCCGTTGTGCGGCACCGGCGTGACGTCCTGGATGGTGCCGACCTCGAGGCCGGCGGCCTGCAGGGACCGGATCGCGGTCTCGCGACCTGACCCCGGCCCCTTCACGAAAACGTCGACCTTGCGCATGCCGTGCTCCTGGGCGCGGCGGGCGGCCGACTCGGCCGCCATCTGCGCGGCGAACGGCGTCGACTTGCGGGAGCCCTTGAACCCGACGTGGCCGGCGGAGGCCCACGCGATCACGTTGCCCAGGGGGTCGCAGATCGAGACGATCGTGTTGTTGAACGTGCTCTTGATGTGAGCGTGGCCGTGGGCCACGTTCTTCTTCTCCTTGCGGCGCACCTTCTTGGTGCCCGCAGCCTTGCGTGTCTGGGGAGGCATTGGCCTTCAAACTCCTGCTGGTGTGAGGTCGTCGACGAGGTCGGGTGGGGGGTGAGTGACTACTTGCCGACCTTCTTCTTGCCGGCGACCGTCTTGCGGGGACCCTTGCGGGTGCGAGCGTTGGTGTGGGTGCGCTGACCACGGACGGGCATGCCCCGGCGGTGCCGGATGCCCTGGTAGCAGCCGATCTCCACCTTGCGGCGGATGTCGGCCTGCACCTCGCGGCGCAGGTCACCCTCGATCTTGTAAGTGGCCTCGATCCAGTCGCGGAGCTTGACCAGGTCGGTGTCGGCGAGATCGCGGACCCGGATGTCCCCGCTGATCTCGGTCTTCTCGAGGGTCTCCAGCGCCCGGCTGCGACCGATGCCGAAGATGTAAGTGAGGGCGACCTCGACCCGCTTCTCGCGCGGGAGGTCGACGCCTACGAGGCGTGCCATCTGGGCGGTTCTCCTTCTCTTCTCACCAGGTCCTGCACGCTGCCCCCCACCCGCCCGGGTGGAGCCCCGGCCTGGTGACCGGGGGTACTCGCCGAGTGCTCGGCGAGGTGCAGCGCGACGGTTGCGGTGACCGGCTGGCTAGCCCTGCCGCTGCTTGTGGCGGGCGTTGTCGCAGATCACCATGACCCGCCCATGACGGCGGATCACCTTGCACTTGTCGCAGATCTTCTTGACGCTGGGTTTGACCTTCACAGGTGTGCTCCGGGATGTGCGCCGGCCCATCGGTGGAGGCGGCAGACGCTGGTGCGAACGGGGATCACTTGTAGCGGTAGACGATGCGCCCGCGGTTGAGGTCGTAGGGGCTGAGCTCCACCACCACCCGGTCCTCGGGAAGGATCCGGATGTAGTGCTGGCGCATCTTCCCGCTGATGTGAGCGAGAACCTTGTGCCCGTTGGTGAGCTCGACCCGGAAGAATGCGTTCGGCAGAGCCTCGACCACGGTGCCTTCGATCTCGATGACCCCGTCCTTCTTGGCCATGTCCTCCGCAATCCGTTGGGATATTCGTCTCGTGCAGTGAGCAGGCCCACGTGTGACGGCGGTCTCGCACGCCATCCCAGCCGCGGGGCATGCAAGGACAGGCTGATCGTGAGCCAGCGCTGAAGTCTACGTCACGGGGGCCCGCAACGCGAAACCGCGCCAGGGGCGGCAGCCGTCTAGGCGAGGGCGACGGGAGCCCGCTCAGGCCAGCGCGGCCGAGCCGGCCGCTCGCTTCCCCAGGCGGGCGGCGCCCCCGTCCAGGGCCGTGAGCACCCAGGGCCCGGCCTCGGTGACGGCCACGGAATGCTCGAAGTGCGCCGAGTGTTTGCCGTCTGCGGTCACCACGGTCCAGCCGTCGTCGAGCAGGCGGGTGTGCCGGCTGCCCTGGTTGACCATGGGCTCCACGGCCAGGGCCAGGCCCTTCTGGAGCCGCGGCCCCCGTCCGGGGCGGCCGAAGTTGGCAACGTTCGGCTCCTGGTGCATTTCGGTGCCGATCCCGTGGCCGGTGTACTCCCGGACGATGCCGTAGGGGCCGTCGGACGTGATCGAGGTCTCGATCGCGTGCCCGATGTCGGAGAGCCGACCGCCCTGCTGGACGGCCGCCAGCCCCTGCCACATTGCGTCCTCGCAGACCCGGATCAGCTCGAGCAGCTCAGCCGGAACCGAGCCGACGGCCACCGTCACGGCGGCGTCGCCGTGGTAGCCCTCGACGATCGCGCCGCAGTCGATCGAGACGATGTCGCCCTCGCGAAGGATCTTGGGGCCCGGGATGCCGTGCACGATCTCCTCGTTCACGGAGGCACAGATGGACGCGGGGAAGCCCTGGTAGCCCTTGAACGAGGGCACCGCGCCGGCCTGGCGGATCGACTCCTCGGCGATCGCGTCGAGCTCAGCGGTCGTGACGCCAGGGGCCACCGCCGCCCGGAGGGTCTCCAGGGTACGGCCGACCACGAGCCCCGCGGCGCGCATGACCGCGATCTCGGCATCTGTCTTGATCTGGATCATGCGCTCGTCCCTCCGGAACATTCCTCCGACCCTCACGCTCAGGTCTCGAATCGCCGCAAGGCGTTGATCGCGCGCTCGGTGACGTCCTCGACCGGCCCCGTTGCGTCCACTCCCCGCAGCAGTCCCTTGTCACCGTAGTAGCCGATGAGCGGGGACGTCTGGTCGGCGTAGACCTCGAGGCGGTGGCGAATGGTGTCCTCGCTGTCATCGTCGCGCTGGAACAGCTCGCCGCCGCAACGGTCACAGATGCCCTCGGTGCCAGGCGGGTCGAAGTCCAGGTGCCAGACGTGGCCGCACTGGTGGCAGGTGCGCCGGCCGGACAACCTGCGCACCACCTCGTCGTCGTCGACGACGAGCTCGAGCACTACGTCGAGGGCAGAGAGCAGCGGCTCGAGCAAGGCGTCGAGCACCTGGGCCTGGCGGACCGTGCGCGGGAAGCCGTCCAGGAGGAAGCCGCTCTGCGCGTCGTCGTGGCCGAGCCGGTCCTCGACCATCCCGATCGTCACCTCGTCGGGGACCAGGTCACCCAGGTCCATGTACTTGCGGGCCTCCAGGCCGAGCCCGGTGCCCTGGCTGACGTTGGCCCGGAAGATCTCGCCCGTGGAGATTTTCGGGATCGCGAAATGCGAGGCGATGAACTGAGCCTGGGTGCCCTTCCCAGCGCCTGGTGGCCCCACCAGTACGAGCCGCACTAGCGGAGGAAGCCCTCGTAGTTGCGCTGCTGCAGCTGGCTCTCGATCTGTTTGACGGTCTCGAGTCCGACGCCGACGATGATGAGGATGGCTGTTCCGCCGAACGGGAAGTTCTGGTTGGCGTTGAACAGCCCTAGGGCGATGAGCGGGATCAGCGAGATCAGGCCGAGGTAGATGGCGCCGACTAGGGTGATCCGCGACAAGACGTAGTCGAGGTACTCCGCGGTGGGGCGACCGGCCCGGATGCCGGGGATGAACCCGCCGTACTTCTTCATGTTGTCCGCGACCTCGGTCGGGTTGAACGTGATCGCCACATAGAAGTAGGTGAAGAACACGATCAGGCCGAAGTAGGTCAGCATGTAGACCGGGTGGTCGCCACGCACGAGGTAGGTCTGCACCCAGGTGGCCCAAACCGGCGGTTTGTTCTTGTCGGTCAGGTTGATCGCCAGCGCGGGCAGGTAGAGCAGGGACGAGGCGAAGATCACCGGGATGACGCCGGCCTGGTTCACCTTGAGCGGGATGTACGTCGAGGAGCCGCCGTACTGGCGCCGCCCAATCATCCGCTTGGCGTACTGCACCGGGATCCGGCGCTGGGCCTGCTCGACGAACACAACCAGGCCGACGATCGCCAGGCCGGCCCCGAAGATGACCAGGAAGACGGTCCAGCCCCGCTCGATCTTGATCTGCCACAGCGATGTGGGGAACCCGGCTGCGATGGAAGTGAAGATCAGCAGCGACATGCCGTTGCCGATGCCGCGGTCGGTGATGAGCTCACCGAGCCACATGATGA
>JBDUAP010000166.1:0-6527 GCA_040004585.1 Sporichthyaceae bacterium | reverse complement strand
TCGGTCTCCGCACCGTTCCACCACTCCCGGATGTGCTCGGGACTGCTGATCACCTCGAAGACGATGTGCGGAGACGCGTCGACGTGGATCTCGCGCTCAATGCTTCCGAACTCCATGGGTTCCCGCTTTCTGCAACTTTTGGTTGCACATGACGGTAACCCAGGTTCGACACTTACGCAACCATAGGTTGCTTCACGCGGAGATGTCATCGTGCGCGATGCGCCGTGCTGCCTCGACGTACCGATCGGTCATCCGGTCTTGAACCCAATGCGACACGGGCCGCCCGAGGCGGCTGAACATGTTGCCCGGACGGGAGAACGAGCGGATCTCCAGTGCCACCGAATCGTCGTCCAGGATCGAGACGACGAACGACTCCTCGCCCGACTCGGGATGCCCGGGCAGGGTGCCGTAGGCGAAGCCACGCCGATCGGCTTCCTCGACGACGTACACGACCTTGCACGGCGCGACGATGCCGAGCGGCCCGAGACCGAGCCGCTGGCTCACCATGGTGCCGGGCTGCGCGGGCGAGTGGCTGGCCCAGACCTCTATGCCCGATGCGCGGTGCACTTCCCAGGTCATCAGGGCGGTCGCGCATCGCTGGAACGTCGCTTGTCCGTGGCCGAGCGCAGCACGCCGTACGACGGGCCGATAGCCGTCGGGCAGGTCGCCAGCCGTCGCGCCGACCTCGGGATAGGTGACGTCCTGGTCAGCCAGCTCGGCCAGGTCAGGATGCCGCAGAAGGATCCCCATGGAGCCAGCATGACCGACACGTTTCCGCGGAAACGTTCCGTCAGGGCTCGGCGACCGGACTGGCCACCGCCTCGCAGTCGCTGTCGACGGACGACCGTGACCGCCGCACTCGATCGGTTCCGGAACCGCGCGAGCGAGTCGCCAGCACCGAACCGGCGAGGATCAGCGTGAAACCGACTGCCGTCGCCACGGTGAACGACTCGTCCAGGATCGCCATGCCCAGGAGCAGGGCGACCGCGGGGTTGAGGTAGGTGATGACCGTGGCCCGGCTAGGCCCGACCTCGGCGATCAGCTCGAAGAACACGACGAACGCGATCGCGGTGCAGATCACAGCCAGACCCACGACCGCCCACACGACCTTCCCCGACGGCATCTCTGCGGGAAGCTGCGAGACGCCGATCGGCAGGTAGATCAGCGCGGACACCAGCAACGAGACGGTGATGACGCCCAGCCCGGGCTGGCCGGACAGCCAGCGGGCGAGGATCACCGGCCCCACCGCGTAGCAGACCGAGACCCCGAACACCGCGATGACCGACCACACGTCGCCTGACCCGACCTCGAAACCGACCAGGGCTGACACCCCGGCCAGCCCGACAAGAAGCCCGACCACCCGGCGCACATCAGGGCGGTCGTCGGCAGACGACCAGCGGCCGGCCCCCATCCACGCCAGCAGCGCACGCCCATGGCAATGAAGAGCAGCCATCCCCGCCGGCTCACAGATCGACTCCCGACCAACGCGGACCCATGCCCTGCATCGTCACCGTCCGAGTCTCGTCCTCCGGTCCGACACTGCGCCGAATCACCACCTCGAGGCGGTCGTCGGAGAGGCCCTCGACCAGGCCACCGCCCCACTCGACCACGGTCACCGAGTCCTCCAGCGACGCGTCGAGGTCCAGGTCGTCGACCTCCGCCAGGCTGCCCAGCCGGTAGGCGTCAACGTGTACCAGCGGCGGCCCACCCACGAGCGACGGATGCACGCGCGCGATCACGAACGTCGGTGACGTGACCAGCCCGCGGACACCGAGGCTCGCGCCGATGCCTTGGGTGAGCGAGGTCTTGCCGGCGCCCAGGTCGCCAGTTAGAACGACAAGATCACCGGCGCGTACGACGTGGCCTAGCCGTTCTCCCAACGCCTGCATGTCCGCAGCGGTCGGGACGGTGACGACGGTCATCCGCCGGTCCGTTGCGCAGCGAGCAGGCGGGCAACCTCGCCGAGGTCCTCGCGCAACGCGGCCAGCGGCGCCCCCGCCGGGCCGAACCGGATCGCTGCCGACGGGTGGTAGGTGACGAGCAGCGGCCGCCCGTCGTAGGACAAAACCTGACCGCGCAGCGCCGCGATCCGCGCCGACGGCCCGACGAACCACTCGGCCGCCGTGCCACCGAGCGCCACGACGAGAGACGGGTCCAGCAGCGCGATCTGACGCTCCAGCCACGGCCTGCATCGCGCCACCTCAGCGCGACGCGGCTTGCGGTTTCCAGGCGGGCGGCACTTCAGCACGTTGGCGACGGCGACCCGGTCGCGACTCAGCCCGACCTCGGTCAGCAGCGCGTCGAGCAGCTGACCGGCCCGGCCGACGAACGGCACCCCCACGGCGTCCTCCTGCGCGCCCGGAGCCTCACCGACGAGGAGCAGGTCGGCGCCCGGCGGCGCGAGCCCGGGTACGACCTGGGTGCGGCCCTCCACCAGCTCGGGGCAGGCCACGCAGCTGCGCGCTGACTCGGCGAGCTGGGGCCACGATCGGGCCGCGGCGGCAGCTGCTGCAGGGTCGAGCGTGGTCACGCCGGGTGGCTCGACGACAAGTGCCGCAGCGCCCGGTCCACCAGGTCTCGGATGTGATCGCTCACCACGGCGTGGTGCTCGAGCATGATCATGTGGCCGGCGTCCGCCAGGACCACCAGTTCGGCGCCAGGCACCTCCTCGACCATGTCGCGGCTGTGGTCGGCGGGGGTCATCACGTCCTGCTCACCAGCGAGGATCAAAGTCTCCACGCCGTTGAGGACGTCGAGCGCGTCGAGCTTGTCGTGCGCGTCGAACGCCGGGAACAGCTCCGCGAGCACGTCGAGCGGCGTCTGGTCGTGCATGCGGGTCACGAACCGCACCAGCGACGGTGGAACGTCGGTCGCGAACGAGTAGCGCTTGGTCAGCACGAACTCGACATCGCTGCCCAGCTTGCGGCCACCGGCCACCAGACCGGGTCGACGGTTCAGCGCAGCCAGGGCCTTCGGCGCCATCTTGCGCAGCGCGCGACCGGCCGCCGCGGGCACGCCAAGGCTGACCTCGGCCAGCTTGCCCGGCGACGTGGAGATCAGCGCCACCCCGACAACCCGGTCGCCGAACAGCTCCGGGTGCGCGTCGGCCAGCGCCATGATCGTCATGCCGCCCATCGAGTGGCCGACGAGCACGATCGGCCCGGTCGGCGCCGTCGCCTCGAGCACCGCGAGCAGGTCGGCGCCCAGCTGGTCGATGGTGGCCCGCTCGGGCTTGCCCCGACCGGACCGGCCATGCCCGCGCTGGTCCCAGAAGACCAGCGTGCCGATGTCGGCCAGGTCGCGTCGCTGGTAGTGCCAGCTGCCCTGGTCGAGCGCCAGCCCGTGGCTGAACACCACAGTCACAGACGCTGCTGCAGTGACCTTCTCGACCTCCACGTGCAGCTCTACCCCGTCATCGGCCCGCACCGGCACGACATCGCCGCGCAGCTGCCCGAGCGGCTCGTCGAACTCGGTGTCCTCCCCACGGAACGAGCGCCCCACGGCGTACCGCTCGGCGGCCAGGCCGACCGCGGCGCCGATGGCCACCACGCCGGCCGCGCCCCCGACCACAGCAGCGCGCTTCCCCCATGTCGGCAGCCTGCTCACGCCGCTCCTCCCACGTAGACCTTCGGCACTCGCGGTCCGACCCGGGTGACGATCTCGTAGGAGATCGTGCCGGTCGCATCGGCCCAGTCCTGCGCCGTCGGCTCCCCCGCGTCGCCGGGTCCGAACAGCACCACCTCATCACCCACCTGCGCCGCGTCGTCGCCGAGGTCCACGACGAACTGGTCCATGCAGACCCGACCCGCGATCGTGCGGCGACGACCCGCCGCAAGCAGCGGACCGACCCCACTCCCGGCGCGCGGGACTCCGTCGGCGTAGCCCAGGGGCACCAACCCGACAGTCGAGTCATGCTCGACCGTGTAGGTGTGCCCGTAGGACACCCCGGCCCCGGCCGGCAGCCGCTTGACCAGCACGAACCGGCCGGACAGCGTCATGGCGGGTCGCAGCCCGTACGACGCGGGGACGGCCACGTCGGGCACCGGGGAGAGCCCGTAGACGGCGAGCCCGGGACGGACCAGGTCGAAGTGCTGCTCGGGCGCGGTCAACGTCGCGGCGGAGTTGGCCAGGTGGCGCACCTCGGGCCGGATGCCGGCCCGCTCGGCCAGCGCAACCGCGTCAGCGAACACCGCCGCCTGACCCGCGATGGTCGGGTGCCCCGGTGCATCGGCGTAGGCCAGGTGCGACCACACCCCCACCACGCGCACGGTCTCGTCGGCCTCGGCCTTGCGGGCGGCGTCGACCACGTCGGCCCAGTCGGCCATTACCGCGCCACCACGGCTCAGGCCGGTGTCTACCTTGAGGTGCACCCGCGCCGTCGTACCGGCCTCTCGGGCGGCCGCCGCAATCGCCTCCACCGCCCACACCGCGTTGGCCGAGAGGTCGATGTCGGCGCGGATCCCGTCGGCCCAGCGCTCGTCGCGACCCGAGAGCCAGGACAGCACCCGCGGCCCGGTCAGACCCGCCGCGCGCAGCGCCAGCGCCTCCTCGAGCAGGGCGGTGCCGAGCCAGGTTGCGCCGCCCGCCACCGCAGCCATCGCCGAGGGCACCAGCCCGTGCCCGTAGCCGTCGGCCTTGACCACGGCCATCACCTCGGCGCTGGTCCGACCGCGCAGCGCCTCGACGTTCGCGCGGATCGCCCCGAGGTCGACCTGCACCTGCGCGTCCCGGCTGAGTGTCACCCCGTCAGTTTCCCAGAGCGCGAAAGGCGCCGGGCAGGGCGTCCAGCACGTCGTACGCCGAGATCGGCGCACCGCCCTCGGCAGCGAGCCGTCCCGCGAGCCCGTGCAGCCAGGCTGCGACCGAGCCGGCGTCAAGCGGGTCGAGGCCCCCGGCGAGCAGCGCGCCGCCCAGACCGGCCAGCACGTCGCCCGTGCCGGCGGTCGCCAGCGCGGGGGTCCCGGTCGGGTTGACCCGGACCCGCCCGTGCGGCGTCGCCACGACCGTGGTGGACCCCTTGAGCAGGACAACGGCGCCGAGCTCGACCGCAGCCAGGCGGGCGTGCTCCAGCCGGCGCGCCTCGACGGCCTCGCGGTCGACGCCGAGCAGCCGGGCCAGCTCGCCGGCATGGGGAGTGAGCAGGGCGGTGATCCCGTGGCGGGGCTGCTCGGCGAACGCGGACAGCGCATCGGCGTCGACGAGCACCGGGACGTCGGCCTTCAGCGCGGCGGCCAGCCGCTCGCCGGCGCCCTCGCCGCCGCCCGACCCGACTGTCCAGGCCTGCACGCGACCCTCTCCGACAACCACCTCGGGCCACCGGCTACGCACCAAGTCCGTCGGGGCGTCGTCGCCGACGTAACGCACCATCCCGGCACCGCCACGGATGGCGCCGCCGACGCACAGCACGGCGGCCCCGGTGTACTGCTGCGAGCCGGCCGACACCCCGACGACGCCGCGGCGGTATTTGTCCGACTCGCGGTCGATGCGCGCATCGGGCAGCAGCGCGAGCACGTCCGCCGCCTGCAGCACCTCGACGGCCGCCTGGTCCGGCAGGTGCGAGACGAGCCCGATGTCGACCAGCTCGACCACACCGGCGTGGGCAGCGCCGGGGCCGATGAGCAGTCCCAGTTTGAGCGCCCCGAGCGTGACCGTGACATCGGCCTGCACGGCCACGCCCGCGACCTCGCCGGTGTCGGCGTCGACACCGCTGGGCACATCGACCGCGACGACGAGCGGCCCGTCGGCCAGTCTCGTCACGATGTCAGCGGCCCGATCGCGCAGCGCGCCCTTGCCGCCGATGCCGACGATGCCGTCGACGACGAGGTCGGCGTCATCCCACGACGGCTCCTCGGTGACGCGGCCGCCGGCGCGGAGCAACGCAGCCAAGCCCGCCTCATGCGCCCGGTCGCCGAGAAGAACCGCGTCCACCCGCGCGCCGCGTTCGGCCAGACGCGCACCCGCGAATAGGGCGTCACAACCGTTGTCGCCGCTGCCAACCAACAGCACGACCCGCGAACCATAGACGCGGTCGAGCATGAGGATGCAGACCCGAGCCAGCCCGGCCGCGGCCCGCTGCATCAGGGCGCCGTCCGGCAACGCGGCAAGCAACGACGCCTCCGCAACGCGGACGTCCTGCACGGCGTACGCGTGTCTCATCGCTCTCAGTCCTCGAGCACGACGACGGCCGAGGCGATCCCGGCGTCGTGGCTCAGGGATAGATGAGTACGACGTGCGCCGAGCTCGTCGGCGCGGGCCGCCACGGTGCCGCTCATCGACAGGTGCGGCCGGCCGGCGTCGTCGCGGTGCACCTCCGCGTCGCGCCAGCGCAGGCCGACGGGTGCGCCGAGCGCCTTGGCGAGCGCCTCCTTGGCCGCGAAGCGCGCCGCGAGCGACGCCGGGGGAAGCCTCTGCTCAGCGTCGGTGAAGAGCCGCGTCGTCAGCCGCGGGGTGCGGGCGAGTGACTGCGCGAACCGAGCGACGTCGACCACGTCGATCCCGACACCGATGATCACGCAGCCAGCCTCGCA
>JBDUAP010000165.1:0-6541 GCA_040004585.1 Sporichthyaceae bacterium | reverse complement strand
AACAACGTCCGCAGCGGCTCGACCAACGCGAACTGCAGGTCCTCGGGCAGCCCGCAGATCACCCGACGGTCACCGACCTGGGCCCGCACCGCCTCGACCTGCTCGTCGATGACGTTGGTCATGGTCCACGTGGGCTGGGCACCTGCTACGTCGTAGAGGAAATGCTCGAGCACCTTCTGCCCGTGCGCGGTGTGCAGCACCTCGGGGTGGAACTGCACGCCGGCGAAGCCGCGGGAGAGGTCCTCGAACGCCGCGATCGGCGCGCCGTCGCTGACCGCGGTCACCGAGAACCCCTCGGGTGCGGCCGACACCGAGTCGCCGTGGCTCATCCACACCGACTGCTCGGCCGGCAGTCCACGGAAGAGCGCGCCCTCCTCCACCACCGTCAACACGGTGCCGCCGAACTCCGCAAGTCCCGTGCGCGCGACCGTCCCGCCCAGCCCCAGCGCCATCGCCTGGAAGCCGTAGCAGATGCCGAACGTCGGCACCCCGCCCGCGAAGAGCGCCGGGTCCACCGACGGCGCGCCCTCGGCGTACACCGACGCCGGCCCGCCGGACAGGATGATCGCCGCCGGGCGCTTGGCCAGCATCTCGGCCACCGGCATGGTGTGCGGCACGATCTCGCTGTAGACGCGCGCCTCGCGGACCCGCCGCGCGATCAGCTGCGCGTACTGCGCCCCGAAGTCGACGACCAGAACGGTGCCGGAGCTCTCCTCGCCATCCACGCTCGCGAGTCTAGGGCCCGGCAATTGCGTGGCTCCGCAGCGACCACAAGACATACCGTGTAAAGATCATGCGCTCACTCCCCCTGGCCGACCCAGGCGTCCCCGACCTGCGCTCGGGACGCCGATTTCTGCAGTGGGTCGCCCGCGAGCAGGCCGGCACGCTGGCCATCGCGACCGTCTTCGGCGTGACCTGGATGGGCGCGCAGGCCGTCCTCCCGTTCGCGCTCGGCCGCGCGCTGGACGAGGGCATCGCGGGCGAGGACCGCGGCAAGCTGTGGCTGTGGGCTGGCGTCCTGCTGGCGATCGGGCTGGTCCAGGCGGGCGCCGGCCTGATGCGCCACCGCTACGCCGTCGCCAACTTCCTCATCGCCGGCGCCCGCATCCAGCAGCTCATCGCCCGCCAGGTCGTCCACCTCGGCGCCGAGCTGCCCGCCGCGGTCAGCATCGGCGACGTCGCCACCGCCACCGGCACCGACATGCAGCGGATCTGCCGCGTCCTCGACATGTTCGCCCGGTTCATCGGCGCGATCGTCGCGTTTCTCACCGTCGGGGTCCTGCTGCTGGTGGCCTCGCCGGTCCTCGGTGCCGTCGTCATCGTCGGCGTGCCCGTCCTCGTGATCACGATCGGCCCGCTGGTGCGCCCGCTGGAGCGCCGCGAGCGGGCCCAGCGCGAGATGCTCGGCCAGGCCTCGGCGATGGCGGCGGACACGGTCTCCGGCCTGCGCGTCCTGCGCGGCTTTGGCGGCGAGGACACGTTCGTACGCCGGTTCCGCCGCGCGTCCGGCGAGGTCCGCGAAGCCGCCATCAAGACCGCGGCCCTGCAGTCGGTCCTCGATGCGCTTCAAGTTCTCCTGCCCGGCGCGTTCGTCGTCGCGGTGACCTGGCTCGGCGCCCGCTTCGCGCTCGAGGGCAAGATCACGCCCGGCGAGCTGGTCGCGTTCTACGCCTACAGCGCCTTCCTGGTGATCCCGCTCAAGACCTTCACCGAGGCCGCTCGCAAGTGGGCCGCTGCCACCGTCTCGGCGTCGCGCGTGGTCGCCCTGCTGCAGCACGACCGCACGATCACCGAGCCCACCGCGCCCGCGCCGTTCCCGCGGTCCGGCGCGCTGCTCACCGACGTCGCGTCCGGGCTGGTCGTGCGCCCCGCGAGGTTCACCGCCGTCGCCTGCACCGACCCGGTCCAGGGCAGCGCGCTGGCCGACCGGCTCGGCCGCTACACCGACGACGGCGACGTGCGCCTCGGCGACGTCCCGCTGCAGCGCTTGGGCTTGCACGAGGTACGACGTCGCGTGCTCGTGTCCGACAAGGACCCGGTCCTGATCAGCGGCCCGCTGCGCGAGGCGCTCGACCCGCCGCGCCTGGGCCGACGGCTCGACCTGGACACGGTGCTCGACGCGGCCAGCGCCGACGACGCCATCGACGGCCTCGAGGGTGGCCTCGACGGCGTCCTCACCGAGCGCGGCCGGTCGCTCTCCGGCGGCCAGCGCCAGCGGCTCGCCCTGGTCCGGGCGCTGCTCGCCGACCCCGAGATCCTCATCCTCGACGAGCCGACCAGCGCCGTCGACGCGCACACCGAGGTGCACATCGCCGAGCGGCTGCGCGGCCTGCGCGGCGGCCGGGCCACCGTGGTCTTCACCACCAGCCCGCTGCTGCTCGACCGGGCCGACACCGTCGTACTCGTTGAAGGCGCCCGCGTGCGGGCGGAGGGAACCCACCGCGAGCTGATGACCGAGAGCCCGGTCTACCGCGACCTCGTCACCCGAGGGGAGGAGCTGTGAGCACCAAGCTGCCGGTCGCCACCTCCGCCCAGGTGCGTGAGCAGGTCGGCATTCTCGTGCGCCGGCACCGCCGCACGCTGCTGCTCGCGCTCGCCCTGCACGCCGGCGCCGCGCTGGCCGGGCTGGTCGGCGCGCGCGTCCTCGGCAACATCGTCGAGGGCATCCGCACCGGCATGACCTCCTCCGCGGTCGACCGGCTGGCGCTCATCTTCGGCGGCGCACTCGTCGTACAGGCGTTGCTCACCCGGTGGGCGCGCTACCGCGCGGCCGCGCTCGGCGAGACCGTGCTCGCCGAGCTGCGCGAGGACTTCCTGGAGAACTCCGCGCACCTGCCGCTGGGCACGGTGGAGCGTGCCGGCACCGGCGACCTGGTGACGCGGTCGACGACCGACATCGAGCGGTTGTCGTACGCCGTGCGGATGGCCGCTCCGGAAATCATCGTGGCGCTGCTGTCGGTGCTGCTCATCGGCGCCGCAGCCGTCATCACGTCACCTCTGCTCGCCGCTGCCTGCCTGGTCGGCGCGCCGCCGATCGTGCTCGGCACGCGTTGGTACCGGAACCGCGCCGACGCCGGCTACAAGGCCGAGATGGCGACGTTTGGCGAGGTCAACACGTCCATCGGCGAGTCCGCTGCCGCTGCGCGCACGGTCGAGGCGCTCGGGCTGCAGGAGCGGCGCATCGACCGCTCCGACGACGACATCCGAAACTGGATCGCGGCCGAGCGATACACGCTGTGGCTGCGGTCGGTGTGGTTCCCGAGCGCCGAGATCGGCTACGTGCTGCCCATCGTCGGCGTGGTCCTCTTCGGCGGCATCCTCTTCTCCAAGGGCATGGTGAGCCTCGGCGAGGTCACGGCCGTCGCGCTCTACTTGCAGATGCTGATCGAGCCGATCGACATCGTCATCTCCTGGCTGGACGAGCTGCAGATCGGCAACGCGTCGATGGCGCGGCTGCTCGGGGTGGGTTACGTGCCAGCTGGTCCGGCACACACCGAGGACGTACCGGCTCACACCGAGCTGGTCGCCGACGACGTGCGGTTCTCCTACCGCGACGGGCACGACGTCCTGCACGGAATCGACTTCGCTGTCGTCGCGGGGTCGCGGATCGCGGTGGTCGGGCCGAGCGGAGCCGGCAAGAGCACGCTCGGACGGCTGCTCGCCGGCGTGCACCCGCCCCGCACCGGACGGGTGACCGTCGGCGGCGTCGACGTGTCCGCGCTCGCGCCGGCGGCGCTGCGCGAGCAGGTGGCCCTGGTCACCCAGGAGCACCACGTCTTCGTCGGCACGCTGCACGACAACGTATTGCTTGCCCGGCCCGGTGCTGAGATCGCCGAGGTGCGGGCGGCATTGGCCGCGGTCGATGCGCTGGTGTGGGCGGATGCGCTGCCTGCCGGGCTGGACACGGTGGTCGGCTCGGGCGGTTACGCACTCGCGCCCGCGCAGGCCCAGCAGGTCGCGTTGGCACGCATCGTGCTCGCCGACCCGCACACGCTCGTGCTCGACGAGGCGACCTCGCTGTTGGATCCGCGCGCCGCACGGCACCTTGAGCGGTCGCTCGCCGCCGTACTGCACGGACGCACCGTCATCGCGATCGCGCACCGGTTGCACACCGCGCACGACGCAGACAAGGTGGCGGTGGTCGAGGGCGGCCGGGTCGCGGAGTTCGGCTCGCACGACGAGCTGATGGCCTCCGGCGGTGCCTATGCCGCGCTGTGGACGTCGTGGCGCGAGGGTTCGACGGCGGCGGCGCCGTGATCGACCCGTCGCGCTTCGCCGTCTTCGCCGTCGCGGCGATGGTCCTGCTCCTGGTGCCGGGACCTGCCGTGGTCTACATCGTGGCGCAGTCCCTGCACCAGGGGCGGCGGGCCGGCGTGGTGTCGGTGCTCGGCATCCACACCGGCTCGATGGTGCACGTTCTCGCCGCGACGGCCGGGCTCTCGCAGCTGCTGGTCTCGTCGGCGACCGCCTACACAGTCGTGAAGTACGCCGGGGCGGCGTACCTCATCGTGCTGGGCGTGCGTCGCATCCTCACGCGAGACCGAGCGCCCGAAACCGCTGTCGTCGTCGACCTCCGGCCGAACCACGAGCTGTTCCGCCAGGGCGTCGTCGTCAACATCCTCAACCCCAAGACCGCGTTGTTCTTCCTCGCGTTCCTGCCGCAGTTCGTCGACGTGAGGGCCGGCCACGTGGCGCTGCAGATCGTGGTGCTCGGCGCCACGTTCGTCCTGCTCGGGCTGGCCACCGACACGGTGTGGGCCCTTGCCGCCGGCACCGTCGCGTCACGGCTGCGCGGGTCGACGCAGGCCGTGCGGGCGGAGCGGTTGGTGAGCGGCGCAGTCTTCATCGCGCTCGGCGCACTGACCGCAGCCTCCGGCCGCCCCGAGCCCCACCCCACCTAGTCAAGCGAAGGCGTGGCCCTCGCCGCGGTACGTCGGAACCTCGTCGACGACTTGGCCACCCTCGACGAGTAGAAGCGTCGTGAACCGTTCGCAGAGCTCGCCGGCCTTGGCATGCCGCAGGTAGACGCGGTCACCGATGGCCAGCGCATCAGCCGCAGCGCCACGCACCGGAGTCTGCACTTCCCCCGCACCCTCGGCCGTGGTCAGTCGCAGGCCTCGGGGCAGCACCGGCCGCGGAACTCGATCGGCGCCGTGCGGACCGGAGGCGATGTATCCCCCGCCCAGCAGCGTGACGACGCCGGGGCCGGGTCGGCGGACGACGGGGAGTGCGAACATCGCCGCCGGACGCAACGACAACGACCGGTAACTGTCGAACAGCGTCGGCGCGAAGAGGCCGGACCCGGCCGCGAGCTCGGTCACCGCGCCGGCTTCCGCCGTCCGGGAGAGACTGCCAGTGCCGCCGCCGTTGACGAGCTCGAGTTCCTGCCCGTGGGGCGCGAGCTCGGCGCCGACAGCGGCGACGACCTTCGGCAACCGGTCGCGCAGCTCGCGCATCGAGGCGGCCTGCAGGCCGCGCACCGCCGCGCTGCGCAGCGGCCGGCCGGGCACCTTGTCGCCGACACCGGCGACCTGACCCTCGTAGGCCATGAGTCCGACGAGCTGCAGGTGCGGGTCGGCGACCAGCGCGCGCGCAAGCGTCGCCGCCTCCTCCGGAGTGCAGATCGGTGAGCGCCGGGGGCCGACGGTCAGCCGGCGCACCGGGTGCCATCCCGCGTCGACGTCGACCACGACGGGCAGGCGAACACCGACGTCCCGTCCGGCCCGCGCCACGACCGCCGCGCCCTCGACCGAGTCGACCATCAGCACGATGCGTTCCGGACGGCTTTCGGCGACGCGCTCGGCGACCCGGCGCAGCGCTTCGCGGTCGACGCTGGGATAGGCGACCAGAAGGTCGGTTATGCCGTGGTCGGCGAGGTGCAGCGCCTCGGCCGGAGTAAACGCCAGCACGCCCTGGAAACCAGGCCCGGCCGACTCGATGGCGAGCACCCGCCGCAGCACGTCGACGCAGCGCAGCGACTTCGACGCGACGCGCACCGGCAACGACCCCGCCTGGGCGAGCAGGTGGTCGGCGTTCGCCCGCATGGCGTCGAGGTCGACGAATGCGAATGGCGCGTCGCGACCGGCTAATGCGTTCTCGTAGTAGGCCAGCAGATCGTCGCTCATGCGGGCGACCTCCGACGTTCGGTCACCGCAACGCCGAGAGTGCGCGCGAGGTGCTCGTTTACGAACAGTCCGTCGGGATCGAGGCGGGCTCGTACGTCGGCGAACGCCTCCCAGTCGGGATAGCGGGCCGCGAGCACCTCCGCAGGCGCCTCGTGCCGCTTGCCCCAATGCGGTCTGCCGTCGAGGTCGAGCATGACCTCCTCGACCGCACTGAAGTACCTCGCCCACTCCGAGCCGACGTACTGGTGCACCGCGACGTACGCCGTGTCGCGGCCGTGCGCTGTCGACAGCATCGCGTCGTCGGCGGCGGCGAAGCGCACCTCGATCGGGAACGACACCGGCAGCCGGCTCTTCTCGACCAGCGAAAGCACGGCCTCCACAGCTTCGCGCGCAGCAGCTCGCGGCAGTCCCCACTC
>JBDUAP010000164.1:0-6640 GCA_040004585.1 Sporichthyaceae bacterium | reverse complement strand
CTGATCGACTTCGTGCTGTCCAACCTGGTCAACGGCGGCTACCGCAAGATCGTGGTGCTGACGCAGTACAAGAGCCACAGCCTGGACCGCCACATCGCCCAGGCGTGGCGGCTGTCGGCGATGCTCGGCAACTACATCGCGCCCGTCCCGGCGCAGCAGCGGCTCGGTCCCCGGTGGTTCGCCGGCTCTGCGGACGCGATCTACCAGAGCCTGAACTTGATCAAGGATGAGCGCCCGAGCCACGTGATCGTGTTCGGCGCCGACCACATCTACCGGATGGACCCCAGTCAGATGGTGGCCCAGCACGTGAACTCCGGCGCCGGGGTCACCGTGGCTGCGATCCGCCAGCCGTTGAGCCTGGCTGACCAGTTCGGGGTCATCGAGGCGGCCGAGGACGGCCGCACCATCTCCGCCTTCCGCGAGAAGCCGACCGATGCCGTTGGGCTGCCCGACGCGCCGGACCACGTCTACGCCTCGATGGGCAACTACGTCTTCACTACCCGGGTGCTGCTCGATGCGCTCGCACAGGACGCGTTGAACCCCGCCAGCAAGCACGACATGGGTGGCGACATCATCCCCTACCTCGTGAGCAAGGGAGAGGCAGAGGTCTACGACTTCCGCGACAACGACGTGCCGGGGTCGACAGCCCGAGATCGCGACTACTGGCGCGACGTCGGGACCATCGATTCGTTCTACGAGGCGCACAACGACCTGATCTCGGTGCATCCCGAGTTCAACCTCTACAACCACGACTGGCCCATCTACACGACGCACGACCCGCTGCCGCCCGCGAAGTTCGTGCACGCCGAGGAGGGCCGCACCGGGACGGCGGTGAACTCGTTCATCTCCAACGGCGTGGTGGTGTCCGGATCGCACGTCGAGGACTCGGTGCTGTCCCCGAACGTGACCGTGAACTCGTGGGCCGAGGTCACTGGCAGCGTCCTGATGGACAACGTGACCATCGGCCGTAACGCGGTCGTACGCAACGCCATCCTGGACAAGAACGTCGTCGTGCCCGAAGGCGCGAGCATTGGCGTCGACCTCGGCAAGGACCGCGAACGCGGGTTCACCGTGTCGGCCGGCGGGATCACTGTCATCGGCAAGGACCAGCGAGTCATCCTTTGAGCCAGACCATGCTGGTGACCGTGACCGGGCGGGACCGGCCCGGCGTCACCTCCGCGTTGTTCGACGCGCTTTCCGCGTACGACGTCACTGTGCTGGACGCCGAGCAGGTCGTCATCCGCGGCCGGCTGATCCTCGGTGTGCTGGTCACCGCCCCGACGGCGACCGACCGCTCCGTGGGCGAGGACCTGTCGGCGGTGCTGGCGCCGATGGGCCTGGAGGTTGAGGTCGCGCGCAGCAGCAGCGACGGCGAGCACGACGACCCGAGACGGCACGGCCGCAGCCACGTGACCGTGCTCGGCGATCCGCTTCGACCGGAGGCGATGGCCGGGCTGGCCGGGTGCATCGCCGGGTGCGGCGCCAACATCGACCGCATCGTGCGGATCGCGCACTACCCCGTCACGGCCGTGGAGATGGAAGTCTCTGGCGCGCCGGCGGGCGAGCTGCGCACCCGGCTGGCCCTGGCAGCCGCGACGCTGGGCGTGGACGTCGCCGTGGAGCGCTCCGGGCTGCACCGGCGAGCCAAGCGGCTGGTCGTCCTGGACGTCGACTCGACGCTGGTCCAGGGCGAGGTCATCGAGATGCTGGCCGCGCACGCCGGCTGCGCTGCCGAGGTGGCTGCGGTCACCGAGGCGGCCATGCGGGGCGAGCTCGACTTCGCCGACGCGCTTCGGTCGCGGGTGGCCCTGCTCGAAGGTGTCGATGCCTCGGCCTTGGACGCCGTACGCCGTGATGTGCTGCTCGCGCCGGGCGCCCGCACCTTCGTGCGAACGTTGAAGCGGCTGGACTACAAGCTGGCCATCGTCAGCGGCGGCTTCACCCAGCTGACCGACATGCTGGTGGCCGAACTCGGCCTGGACTATGCCGCCGCCAACACTCTCGAGGTCGTCGACGGCAAGCTCACCGGTCGCGTCGTCGGACCCATCCTGGACCGGGCCGGCAAGGCCCGGGCGCTGGAGCAGTTCGCCCGCGAGGCCGGGATCCCCGTCACGCAGACCGTGGCGATCGGCGACGGTGCGAACGACCTCGACATGCTCGCCATCGCCGGCCTCGGCATCGCGTTCAACGCCAAGCCGATGGTGCGGGAGGCTGCCGACGCGTCGCTGAGCGTGCCTTATTTGGACGCGATCCTGTTCCTGCTCGGCATCTCCCGGCAGGAGATCGAGGCCGCCGACGCCGAAGAGGGCCTGCCCGTCTCGGCCCCACCCACCTGACGCGTCAGGCGCCGTTGGGGGTCGCTAGCTCGTCAAGTCGGAAGGCAGTGGGCGCTGACCACGGGCCGGTGACGTCCAGTGCAGCGATCGCCCCCGCCGGGAAGTCGTGGTGCTCGCCCGTCAAGCCTGCGAGCGCCTGTTCCATCGTCGGGTTGTGCCCCAGGATCAGGACCGACTCGACCTCAGGTGCCACGTCGCGCAGCAGGTCGAGAAGGTCGCCGGACCCGGCCTGGTAGACCGAGCGCAGGTACGACGGCTCAGGCGTCTCCGGGCTCGATGGCAGCTCTGTCGCGACTGCCGACCAGGTTTGGCGGGCTCGCAGGGCGGATGAGCACCAGACGACATCCGGCGCGCCGCCGTGGTCGCGCAGCCAGCGGCCCATGGTGCGCGCGTCCTGCACGCCTTGCTCGGTCAGGGGGCGGTCGTGGTCGGGTTGCCCCTCCTCCGCTGCCGCTTTCGTGTGACGCATCAGGAACAGCCGCATGGCCGCATCATGCCCGACGGGTGGCTACAGACATCGCCGAACGCGTCCAACGTCGTACGCTCGGGGCCGTGCCACACCGCTCCGTCACACCCGTCGCCGCCGGGACGCTGTTCGTCATCGGAGGCGGCGAGGACCGGATCGGGCGCCGGGCGGTGCTCCGCCGCTTCCTCGAGCTGGCAGGGGGCAACGGCTCGCGGGTCGCCATCGTGGCCACGGCCTCGTCGCTGGGCCCGGAGATCCTGGACACCTACGACGCGATCTTCGCCGACCTCGGCGCCGCGCACTCAGTCCTGCTGCGGCCGGAGACCCGCGCCGAGGCCGATGACCCGCGTATCGCCGAGCAGCTCGCCGGCGTGGACGCGATCTTCATGACCGGCGGCAATCAGGTCAAGCTGTCCGGGGTCATCACCGGGACCACGTTCGGTGACGCGGTGCGCGCGGCCTATGACCGGGGCGCGGTCATCGGCGGCACATCCGCAGGAGCCAGCATCGTCAGCGAGCACATGGTGGCTTTCGGGTCCGAGGGCGACACCCCCCGCCAGGGCATGACCCAGACATCGGCGGGGCTCGGGTTGCTGCCCGGTGTCGTGGTCGACCAGCACTTCGACCAGCGCAGCCGCTACGGTCGGCTGCTGTCCCTGGCGGCCCGGTCACCAAGCCTGGTCGGGATCGGCATCGACGAGGACACGGCTGCGGTCATCAAGGGCGGCCGGTTCCTGGAGGTCGTCGGGAGGGGTTGCGTGTTCATCGTCGACGCGGCTGAGGCGGTCAGCGACGCCCACCTCGCGGAGCACGGCGCACCGATGCTGGTTTCCGGCGCCACCGTCCACACGCTCCCGGCGGGCGCGCGCTTCGACCTGCGCGAGCGACGGCTGCTGTCCTTCGCCGAGACGCGCCTCGCCCACCAGCTTCGGCGCCAGACCGAGGAGGACGACGGGTGACCCCGCCGGCTGCCCCCGAGCCGGTGACCCCGCCGGCTGCACCCGACCTGACCATCGTCGAGAGCAGGGTCTACCGCGGCCCGAACATGTGGTCCTACAACTCTGCCGTGCATCTCGTCGTGGAGCTCGGCTCGCTGGAGGACCACCCCAGCAACACCATCCCTGGCTTCGTTGACGGTCTGATGGACGCACTGCCCGGTCTGGTGCGGCACTCCTGCTCGCGGGGAAAGCGCGGCGGCTTCCTCGAACGACTCAAGGAAGGCACCTGGTTGGGCCACGTGGCCGAGCACGTCGCCCTGCAGCTCCAGCAGGAGGCCGGCCACGACCTGCGCCGTGGCAAGACACGCAGCACCGGCGTCCGCGGGCAGTACAACGTCGTCTACGGGTTCGTCGAGGAGCGGGTCGGCCTGAGCGCCGGGCACCTCGCCGTACGCCTGGTCAACCACCTCGTGCAGGCCGAGCCAGGCTTCGACTTCGCCGCCGAGCTGGAGTCCTTCCACGAGGCGGCGGAGCGCACGGCGTTCGGGCCGTCGACGCAGGCGATCGTCGACGAGGCAGTCTCCCGCGACATCCCGTGGCTGCGGCTGAACGAGCACTCGCTCGTCCAGCTCGGTCAGGGCGTGCACCAGCAGCGGATCCGCGCGACCATGACGTCGAAGACCAGCGCGCTCGCCGTCGACATCGCGAGCGACAAAGTGCTTACGACCCGGCTGCTCGCCGCAGCAGGCCTGCCGGTGCCGAGGGCCGAAGCGGTCCGCACCCTTGACCAGGCGCTGCGCGCGGCGCACCGCATCGGCTACCCGGTCGTGTGCAAGCCCTTGGACGGTAACCACGGCCGCGGCGTGGTCCTCGGCGTCGCTGACGACGCCGAGCTGTCGGCGGCGTTCCCGATCGCGGAGTCCGAGTCCCGGCGCGGCTCCGTCGTAGTCGAGTCCTTTATCACCGGCAAGGACTATCGGGTGCTCGTCATCGGCGGGAAGATGGTCGCGCTCGCCGAGCGCACCCCCGCCCACGTCGTCGGCGACGGCACGCTGACCGTGCGCCAGCTGGTCGACGAGACCAACGCGGACCCGCGACGCGGCTACGGCCACGAGAAGGTCTTGACGCGGATCAAGGTCGATGCAGCGGCCGAGGAGCTCGTCCGCGAGCAGGGTTTCGGCCTGGACGACGTGCCACCAGCTGGTACGACGGTCAAGCTGACCCTGACCGGCAACATGTCGACCGGGGGCATCTCGATCGACCGCACGCTCGAGGCCCATCCGGACAACGTCGAGATCGCCGAGGAAGCGGCTCGCGTCGTCGGGCTCGACGTCGCCGGCATCGACTTCATCGCCCCCGACATCTCCGAGCCGGTGCGCGAGGCGGGCGGCGCGATCTGCGAGGTCAACGCGGCTCCCGGCTTCCGGATGCACACCAACCCCACCGAGGGTGAGCCGCAGTACGTCGCAAAGCCGGTGGTGGACTCCCTGTTCCCGCCCGGGGCACCCAGTCGGATCCCGATCGTGGCGGTGACCGGAACGAACGGGAAGACGACGACGGCGCGGATGATCGCCCACGTCTTCAAGGGCATGGGCCGCAAGGTCGGGATGACCTCGACCGACGGCATCGTGATCGACGAGCGGCTAGTGATCCGCGCCGACGCGTCCGGCCCCAAGTCGGCGCGGATGGTGCTGCAGAACCCGCGCGTCGACTTCGCGGTTTTCGAGGTCGCCCGTGGCGGGATTCTGCGCGAGGGGCTGGGCTACGAGCGCAACGACGTGGCGGTCGTCCTCAACATCGCTGACGATCACCTGGGCATGCGCGGCATCGACACGCTGGAGCAGCTCGCGCAGGTCAAACAGGTGATCGTCGAGGCCGTGCCGCGAGACGGCTTCGCGGTGCTGAACGCGGACGACGAACTCGTCCGCGGGATGCGCCGCCGGTGCTCCGGCCAGGTGGTGTGGTTCTCGATGGGCGATTCAGGGAGCGAGATCGCCGAGATGATCGACGACCACTGCCGTCGCGACGGTCGTGCGGTTGTCCTCGAGCGGGGAGAGCTCGGCGAGATGATCCTGATCCGGCACGGGCGGCGGTCGATGCAACTGGCCTGGACCCACCTGCTGCCGGCGACGTTCGGTGGCCGGGCGAAGATGAACGTGCAGAACTCCCTCGCCGCGGCCGGCGCCGCCTTCGCAGCAGGTGCCCACCTGCACGACATCCGGCAAGGACTGCGGACGTTCACCACGTCCTACTATCTGTCCCCCGGTCGCCTGAACCAGATCCAGGTCGGTGGGACCAGCGTGCTCGTCGACTACTGCCACAACGCGCCCGGAATGCGGATGCTGGGCGACTTCGTCGAGCAGCTCAGCAAAGACCACGCCGCTCTCTCCGACCTGGCCAAGCCATCGCGGATCGGCATGGTCGGGGCGGCCGGCGATCGTCGCGACGACGACATCCGCGAACTAGGGGCGGTCGCCGCCGAGCACTTCGACGTGCTCGTGATCCGAGAAGACTCGGCGCTGCGCGGACGGGAACGCGGCGTGGCTGCTGAGCTGGTCGCGGAGGGCGCCCGGGCCCGAATGGCCGAGGGAGCTCGCTGCAAGCAGATCGAGCTGGTCCTGGACGAGATCCCGGCGGTCCACCACGCCATGGCTCGAGCCAACCCCGGCGATCTGGTCGTGCTGTGCGTGGACAAGCACGGCCCGGTGCTCGCCGAGCTCGAGGTGCTGTCTTCCCAGGCCCAGGCCGGCACCCACCCCCGCCCCCGAGATGATCTGTGGCGGATGGCCGTCGGTTTTTACATCACCCGCCGACAGCGACAGCCTGGCCGCAGCCTGCTCGGCGCTGAGATGCGACATCCGCTTCAGCGGCTGCGGAGCGGTCAACTCGGTGCTGATGAC
>JBDUAP010000163.1:0-6642 GCA_040004585.1 Sporichthyaceae bacterium | reverse complement strand
AGCGGGTGGCCGCCGGGCGGGAGCCGCTGTTCCAGTCGCACATGTGGGACGGCTCAGCGGTCGAGCTTGAGGAGAACCTGCAGATCGCGGCGGGGCTGCTCACGGACTGCGCGAAGGCCAACATCGTGCTGGAGATCGAGATCGGTGTCGTCGGCGGCGAGGAGGACGGCGTCGCCAACGAGATCAACGAGAAGCTGTACACGACACCGGGCGACGCGTTGCGCACCGTCGAGGTGTTGGGGGCCGGTGACAAGGGGCGCTATTTGCTGGCGGCGACGTTCGGCAACGTGCACGGGGTCTACAAGCCGGGCAACGTCAAGCTGCGGCCGTCGATCCTGAAGGAGATCCAGGACGAGGTCGGGGCCAAGCTGAGTCGGGAGAGGCCGTTCGACCTGGTCTTCCATGGGGGCTCGGGGTCGACGCTGGAGGAGATCCGGGAGGCGCTGGACTACGGCGTCGTGAAGATGAACGTCGACACCGACACGCAGTACGCGTTCACCCGCCCGGTGGCCGACCACATGTTCCGCAGCTATGACGGGGTGCTCAAGGTCGATGGCGAGGTGGGCAACAAGAAGCAGTACGACCCGCGCGCCTGGGGCAAGTCCGCCGAGGCCGGCATGGCCGCCCGCGTGGTGGAGGCCTGCCAGAGCCTCCGCTCCGCCGGCACCACCCTCACCACCTAGCCCCCCAGCCCCCTCCCGCCCCCCAGCCCCCTCCCGCCCCCCACCCCCCTCCCGCCGGTTCGACCACGTTCGGTAGGCGCAGCCCCGCCACCACAGGCAGGTCCACGTGTCCTTGCGGGGTCAAGCCGGGGGGAGTGCCAGTCGTCGCTGATGCAGGGTACGAGCAAGGGCCGCCATGGCCTTGTGGACAACGAGGGCGGACCCCTTCCAGCGGCAGGTCACCATTTCGGGATGCCGAGTCCTTCGCCCTTCCTCCCCAGCCCGCAGCTCTCATCCGTGATGGCAGGTCAGAGCGGCCTGTTCACAGCAGCGCAGGCCCACGGCGCCGGATACACGGTTAGAGAGATCGAGCGGCTCCGAGGCAATCGAGCGTTGGTCTCTGTACGACGGGGCGTCTACGCCGTCGCCGCGACGTACGCAGCGCTGGATGCGTTGGGACGGCACCGTGCAGATGCTGGGGCTGCCTTGCTGTGTCTCAAGCCTCCCGTCACGCTGAGCCACGAAACCGCCGCGGTGTGGCGCGGACTCCCCTTGCTTCGTCCTGCTTTGGACGAAGTTCACGTCACGCGCCCCGAGCTCGGCGTTTCCCGCAGAGAGGCTGGGATCTACCACCATGACGGAGCGTTGCCGGCCAGCCATCTCAGGGAGCTGGACGGAATCCGTCTGACTACCGACGCGCGGACCGCGGTTGACATCGCTCGACACGTGGATTTCGCTCGCGGTCTTGCTGCGGCCGACTCAGCTCTCCGAGAGGGAACCACTCGAGAAGATCTGCAGGCGGCTTTGGCTTTCTGCTCGTCCTGGCCGGGCGCGCGGAACGCTTCACGTGCGGTCAGCGCCGCAAGGCCCGCGGTGGCTAACCCTGGTGAAAGCTGGTCGCGCGCGGTTCTGATCGAGCTCGGGCTCGAGCCAAGCGACATCCAGTTCCCGGTTTTCGACGACCAGGGGCTGGTCGGATATTCGGACGTCGCGTGGCGGGACCGTCGGACCTTGGGCGAGTTCGACGGTCGGCTGAAGTATGCGATCCCATCAGGCGCTGAGCCTGAGGCTGCCGGTCAAGTCGTATGGGACGAGAAGCGACGGGAGGACCGCCTCAGGGAAGCGGGATGGGAGGTCGTCCGGTGGACCTGGGTTGACCTGCACCATCCCGCGCGGCTGGCAGCTCGAGTCCTGGCGGCATTCGCCCGGGCAGCGTCGACGCAGCGGATGGTCACGTGAGCGGCAAGCGCACGTCGTACGAACTGTGGCGTAACCACGCATCACCAGGTGGATCCACCTGTGTCGGCGGGGCCTCACCTACCGAACGTGGTCGAACCGCGGCGGTTAGCCGCGGCAGGGTGGGGCGGGGTGGGGCGGAGGCGGGCGTGGTCGAATGGCGGGTATGACGACGCATGAGAACTTGCTGGGCGGGACGGAACCGACGCTGATCCCGGATGAGCCGGGCCCGCGAGAGAAACTGTCGGCCGGAGCCTCCCCCGCCGAGGTCGCCGCGCAGCACCCGACCTCGTCGCTGGCCTGGGCGCTGCTCGCCGAGGACGCGCTCGCCGGCGGCCGCAGCATCGAGGCCTACGCCTACGCGCGCACCGGCTACCACCGCGGCCTGGACGCCCTTCGCCGCAGCGGCTGGAAGGGGCACGGCCCGGTGCCGTGGGAGCACGAGCCCAACCGGGGCTTCTTGCGCGCCCTGCATGCGCTGGGCCGGGCGGCCGACGAGATCGGTGAGGACGACGAGGCACGGCGCTGCCGGACGTTCCTGGCAGACAGCAGCGCAACCGCACAGGAGGCGCTGGATGCCGGCCGACCCTAGATGGTGAGCGCCGGATGACCGCAACCACCGACCGCGAGCAGCAGTTGCGCCGGCGTCTCGAGACCGTCATCGGCACCCCTTTCACCGAGGGGAACGCCGTGGCGGTGCTGCGCAACGGTGACGAGATCTTCCCGGCGATGCTCGAGGCGATTCGCGGCGCGGAGAGCACCGTCGACCTCTGCACGTTCGTCTACTGGCAGGGTGACATCGCCGTCGAGTTCGCCGAGGCGATGAGTGAGCGCGCCCGCGCCGGCGTGCGCGTGCGCCTGCTCATCGATGCTCTCGGCGGGCGGCTCATCGACAAGACTCTGGTCACAGGCATGGACCGTGCCGGCGTGCAGGTCGAGTGGTTCCGCAAGCCCCTGGTGAAATCCCCGTTCAAGTCCAACCACCGTCTGCACCGCAAGGTCTGCATCGTCGACGGCCGAGTCGGCTTCACCGGGGGCGTCGGTATCGCTGAGGAGTGGTGCGGCGACGCGCGCGACGAGAGCGAGTGGCGGGACACCCACCTGCGCGTTGAGGGACCGGCGGTCGACGGGCTGCAGTCGGCGTTCATCCAGAACTGGGCCGAGACAGGCCAGGCGTTGTACGACGAGAGCGACGCGTTCCCCGAGCAGCCGCAGCGTGGTGGCTCGACCGTCCAGATCGCCCGGGGCTCGGCCTCCCTCGGCTGGGACGACATGCAGTCGGCCTTCCACGTCATGCTGTGCTCCGCCCAGGAACGGCTGCGCATCGCGACCGCCTACTTCGCGCCGGACGACGACTTCCTCGAGACGCTCTGCGCAGCAGCACAGCGAGGCGTCGACGTGGAGCTGCTGCTGCCCGGGCCGCACGCCGACAAGCGCGTCTGCCAACTGGCGAGCGAGGCGGCTTACGCGCGACTTGTCGACGCCGGCATCAAGGTCTGGAACTTCCAGCCCGCGATGATGCACGCCAAGGTCATGACGGTCGACGGCTACGCCGCGGTGGTCGGTTCGTCCAACTTCAACCGGCGCTCCCTCGACCACGACGAGGAAGTCGTCCTCATCGCGCTCGACCCCGACCTCACCGCGACCCTCGACGCCCACCTCGACGACGACCTCCGCCGCAGCGAGCTGATCGACCTCCGCCGCTGGGAGCAGCGCGGCGTGCCGCAACGCGTCCTCGAGAAGGCCACCAAGCCGATCCGCCGCTGGCTCTGACCGAGGAGCCATTCATGCTGGTACGACGAGGGCCCAGGCTTGGGACAGCAGCGTCCACGAACGGCTCTCCACAGGATCGTGCAGCTCGCCGTCGGCGTTCGCCGGGAAGGCCTCACCGCTGACCGTGACCCGACGGCCGCGAAAGGTCTGCACGTCGTCGCGGTCCACGTGCTCACCGCTGCGAATCGCGACCCCGAACCCAAGCCGGGCCAGCGGTCCGGTCGACGTCGCCACCACGACGTCCAGCAGTCCGTCGTCGGGCTCAGCGTCCGGCGCGATCTCCGCGCCGCCACCGATCGTGCGCCCGTTGCACACGCCCACCATCAGCACCGGCTCGCCGTCGTGGACGACCGCGCCGTCCACCTCCACCCGAAGTGTCCAGCCCTGCTCGCGGACCCCAGCGACCGCGCTGCCCACGGCGTACGCGGCCTTGCCGATCTTGTCCTTCAGCGCGCTCGCCTGCTCCGCAGCCTGCGCGCCGATCCCGACGTGCACGACGTTGACGACCACCCCGCCTGCGTCGTCGACGATCAGGTCGAGCCGCCGCGCCCTACCGGTGAGCAGCGCCGAGGCCGCCGCCTCTGCGTCGAGCGGGATGCCCAGCGTGCGCGCCAGGTCGTTGCCCGTGCCCAGCGGCAGCAGCCCGATCGGGTTGTCCGGCGAGAGCTCGCCCCGGCCGTGCAGCGTCGCGACCAGCAAGTGTGCCGACCCGTCGCCACCCGCCAGCACGAGCTGCCGCCCGTCTCGCGCCTCGATCAGTGTGGCCAGGTCGGCAGGGTCGGCGCATTGCTCGACGCGGACGTCGGCGCCCGCCCGCAGCACTGCCACGGCTGCAGCGATGTTCTGCTCGTCCGCGGTCCCCGCCGCCGCGTTTGTGACCACCAGCAGCCGTTTCAAGTAACCTCGTCTCCTGCCGTCAGGCCCGGTACGACGTGTCCCGGGCTGGCGTCGCCGCCGTAGAGAAGGTGTACCCCACATGCCCGCCATCGTGCTGCTCGGCGCCCAGTGGGGCGACGAGGGCAAGGGCAAGGCGACCGACGTCCTTGGCTCATCCGTCGACTACGTCGTGAAGTACAACGGCGGCAACAACGCCGGCCACACGGTTGTGATCGGCAAGGAGCTGTACGCGCTGCACCTGCTGCCCTCGGGCATCCTCACGCCCGGCGTTACACCCGTCATCGGCAACGGCGTCGTCATCGACCTGGGTGTGCTTTTCGAGGAGCTCGACGGACTCGACGCACGCGGCGTGGACACCTCACGGCTGCTCGTGAGCGGCAGCGCCCACCTGATCGCGCCCTACCACACCGTGATCGACAAGGTCGCGGAGCGCTTCCTCGGTGACGCCCGGCTCGGCACCACCGGACGCGGCATCGGCCCGGCATACGCCGACAAGATCTCCCGCGTCGGGGTGCGCGTGCAGGACCTGTTCGACGAGAAGATCCTGCGCCAGAAGGTCGAGGGCGCGCTCGAGCAGAAGAACCACCTGCTCGTGAAGGTCTACAACCGCCGCGCCATCACCGTCGACGAGGTGGTGGATGAGTTCCTCGGTCACGCCGAGCGGCTGCGCCCGATGGTCACCGACACGGCGCTCGTGCTCGGTCAGGCGTTGGACCGCGGCGACACCGTCTTGCTCGAGGGCGGCCAGGCGACTCAGCTCGACGTCGACCACGGCACCTATCCGTTCGTCACCTCGTCCAACCCGACGGCCGGCGGCGCCTGCACGGGCTCGGGGATTCCGCCGACGCGCATCGACCGCGTGGTCGCTGTGGTCAAGGCCTACACGACGCGGGTCGGTTCCGGACCGTTCCCGACCGAGCTGCTCGACGAAGAAGGTGAGCGGTTGCGCCGCGACGGCGCGGAGTTCGGAACCACGACCGGTCGGCCACGCCGATGCGGCTGGTACGACGCGGTCGTCGCCCGCTATGCCACGCGCATCAACGGGGTCACCGACTTCGTGCTCACCAAGCTCGACGTGCTCGGCGGGCGCGAGCGCATCCCGGTGTGTGTCGCGTACGACGTGGACGGCACCCGCCACGTCGACATGCCGATGACGCAGACCCAGTTCCACCATGCCCGCCCGGTCTACGAGGATCTGCCCGGCTGGGACGAGGACATCTCCGGAGTTCGGTCGCTCGAAGACCTGCCGAAGGCTGCGCAGGAGTACGTGCAGGCCCTCGAGGACATGTCCGGCGCGCCGATCTCCACGATCGGCGTGGGGCCCGGCCGGGACCAGACGATCCAGATTCGGCCGCTGCTCTGAGCTCTCGACTTCCTTACGCCAACACCCTCCAGGGCAGCCATGTGCGCCTGGACCGGGCCACCGCTGATGACGCCGAGGGTCTGTTCGCCGCGCTGGACGACGAGAGGGTGTGGGAGAAGGGCTACGGCGGCGGACCGCAGGGACGCCCGGTCGATGTGGCGGGCATGCGGGCCATCATCGAACTCGCGGTGATCGCAGCTGCCCGGGGGGAACGCCAGGCCTTCACGGTGCGGCTGCGGAGCGACGGACCGCTGGGTGCCGCCGGGACCGTAGTCGGGACGACCAGTCTCGCCGACTGGGACCTGGTCAACGAGCGAACGCACATCGGCTGGACTGCCTACGGCCCGCGGTGGTGGGCGACCCCGGTCAACGCGGAATGCAAGCTGCTCCTGCTCGGGCACGCATTCGACGACTGCGGCTTCGGCCGGGTCAAGCTGCAGACCGACCTGCGCAACGACCGGTCCCAGGCGGCGATCGCCCGGCTCGGCGCCACCCGCGAGGGCGTGTTGCGGCGGCACACGCGACGTGCCGACGGGACGTTCCGGGACACGGTGGTCTTCTCGATCCTGCGCGACGAGTGGCCTGATGTCCGGGACCGCCTGCTCGCCCGGCTCAACGCTTCGGTCGACAGCCACTGAGGCCGCGGGCAGGTGTTCCGCGCGTGTGCGCTGGCATCGCGGGTGGGGCCAGGGCCTGCGCTGGCATCGCGGG
>JBDUAP010000162.1:0-6644 GCA_040004585.1 Sporichthyaceae bacterium | reverse complement strand
CAGCCTTGGCGTTGCGCACCGCGTCCTCGATGCGGTGCTTGCGCTCCTTGAGCTCCACCTCGGTGGCCGCGCCGGCCTTGATGACGGCGACGCCGCCGGCCAGCTTGGCGAGGCGCTCCTGGAGCTTCTCGCGGTCGTAGTCGGAGTCCGACTTCTCGATCTCGGCGCGGATCTGGTTGACCCGGCCCGCGATCTGGTCTGCGTCACCGGCGCCCTCGACGATCGTCGTCTCGTCCTTGGTGACAACGACCTTGCGGGCACGGCCGAGCAGGTCGAGCCCGGCGTTCTCGAGCTTGAGGCCGACCTCCTCGCTGATGACCTGGCCACCGGCGAGGATCGCGATGTCCTGCAGCATGGCCTTGCGGCGGTCACCGAAGCCCGGTGCCTTGACGGCGACGGACTTGAAGGTGCCACGGATCTTGTTCACGACCAGGGTCGCGAGGGCCTCGCCCTCGACGTCCTCGGCGATGATGGCCAGCGGCTTGCCCGACTGCATGACCTTCTCCAGCAGCGGAAGCAGGTCCTTCACCGCGGAGATCTTCGAGTTCAGGATCAGAAGGTACGGGTCGTCGAGGACGGTCTCCATACGCTCCGGGTCGGTCACGAAGTACGGCGAGATGTAGCCCTTGTCGAAGCGCATCCCCTCGGTGAGCTCCAGCTCGAGGCCGAAGGTGTTGCTCTCCTCGACGGTGATGACGCCTTCCTTGCCGACCTTGTCCATCGCCTCGGCGATCATCTGGCCGATCAGGGGGTCAGCGGCCGAGATCGAGGCGGTGGCAGCGATCTGCTCCTTGGTCTCGACCTCCTTGGCCATCTTGAGCAGCTCTTCACTGACCCGCTCGACGGCCTTCTCGATGCCCTTCTTGAGGGCCATCGGGTTCGCACCGGCTGCCACGTTGCGCAGACCCTCGCGGACGAGCGCCTGGGCGAGCACGGTCGCAGTGGTGGTCCCGTCGCCGGCCACGTCGTCGGTCTTCTTCGCGACCTCCTTGACGAGCTCGGCGCCGATCTTCTCGTAGGGGTCCTCGAGCTCGATCTCCTTGGCGATGGACACACCATCGTTGGTGATCGTGGGGGCTCCCCACTTCTTCTCGAGGACGACGTTGCGGCCCTTCGGGCCGAGTGTCACCTTCACGGCGTCAGCGAGCTGGTTCATCCCACGCTCGAGGCCGCGCCGTGCCTCCTCGTCGAACGCAATGATCTTTGACATGCGGTTCCGGTCCTCCCGATCGGGGTGGATGACGGACGGGGGCGGCGCCCGCGACGGACGGCTGGCTCGGGCCCGGCGACTGCGCCGTTCCCGCACCGGCCTCACCGCGCCCGATCCGGAATCTCTGTCACTCCCCCTAGGAGAGTGCTAAGTCAATGATTAGCACTCGGAGGGGTCGAGTGCAAGCGCGGTACGGCGAGGGGCTGCTGCCAACCATCCCGTGACAAAACTGAGCAACTCGGGCACGATCTGGATCAGGAGGGCCTGCCGTGCTCTCGATCCGCCGTCGCACCGCCCCGCTTCTCGGACTCACCGCCGTCCTGGCCAGCGTGGTCGTCGCGGTCCCGGCCGGCCGCTAGGACAGCGCCAGACCGGCAGCCTCGAACGCGGCAGCGGAGGCGGTGATGTGCGCGGTCGGGCCGACCGACCCGGCAACGGCGTCGATCGTCTTCAGCCCGTCGCCGGTGTTGAACACCACCGTGTCCGCGTCCGGGTCCAGCTGCCCGGCTTCGAGCAGTTTGCGCAGCACCGCGACAGTCACACCACCCGCGGTTTCGGCGAAGATGCCCTCGGTGCGGGCCAGCAGCCGGATGCCCTCGACGACCTCCTCGTCGCTGACATCCTCGACCGCACCGCGGGTCCGTCGGCAGGTGTCCAGGACGTAGGGGCCGTCCGCGGGGTTCCCGATGGCCAGCGACTTCGCGATCGTGTTGGGCCGCACCGGCGCCACGACGTCCTGGCCGGCCTTGAACGCCGCCGCCACGGGCGAGCAGCCAGTCGCCTGGGCGCCGAAGATCTTGTACGGCGTACGCTCGACCAGACCCAGCGTCCCCAGCTCGCCGAACGCCTTGTCGACCTTGGTCAGCTGCGCACCCGACGCGACCGGGATCACGACCTGGGAGGGCAGCCGCCAGCCCAGCTGCTCGGCCACCTCGAACCCCAGCGTCTTGGAGCCTTCCGCGTAGTAGGGCCGGACGTTGACGTTCACGAAGGCCCAGTCCTCATGCTCCTCCGCGAGCTGTGACGCGACCCGGTTGACGTCGTCGTACGTGCCCTCGACCGTGACCAGCGTGCCGCCGAAGACCGCGGTCATCACGATCTTCTGCGCCTCCAGATCACTTGGCACCAGCACCACCGAACGGATGCCGGCGCGCGCGGCCGCGGCGGCGACGGCGTTCGCGAGGTTGCCGGTCGACGGGCAGGCCAGCGTGGTGAAGCCGAACTCACGGGCCGCGGCGAGCGCCACAGCGACGACGCGATCCTTGAACGAGTGCGTGGGGTTCGCGCTGTCGTCCTTCACCCACAGCGAGCGCAGGCCCAGCTCGCGGCCGAGGTTGTGCGCGCGCACCAGCGGCGTCCAGCCGGGCTCGAGGTTCGGGATGTCGGCGATGCCCGCGGGCACGGGCAGCAGGTCGCGGTAGCGCCAGATGTTGCGCGGCCCGGCCTCGATCGTCTTCCGCGAGATCGGCGAGATTGCCCCATAGTCGTAGCCGACCTCGAGCGGGCCGAAACAGTCAGTGCAGGCGTACGACGGGCCGAGCGGCGCCTGGGCACCGCACTCGCGACAGACCAGTCGGGCGGCCGCACCCAGGTCCGGGGCGGTCGACACGGGAGCGGAGGCTGACAGGGTGGACATGCGGAGGTTTCCTCTCATCTTTCCCGCGGCGCTCGCCGCGGGACGGAGTTGGCACCGTGACCGAGTGCGCGTGACGCGTGCTCGAGTGCGGTTGCCGGGGCTTCGTCGGGCCGTTCCCTCTGCCCCTCTGGATGAGCGATCTTCAGTTGTGAGAACGAGCGTAGGGCGCCGGGAACGTCACCAGGAGATCGCGTCCGGAGGCTGAGACGCGGCTAGCGCGAGTAGCGTCTCTGGGCGTGCGCGCAACGCTCCGGCTCCGCCAGGTCATCAACGTCATCAACCTCTCGACGCTGCTCGGCCTGCTGGTCGCCGTCGGTGGCAAGGCCCGGATCGTGCGGGGGCCGGACGGCCTCCTGCTGGCCCGGGACTACCGGCTGTCTGTGCCGCGAGCCCCGGCGTTCACGATCGGCAACGTCATCCTCGTCCGGCTCACCGACGAGCAGCTCTCCGGTCGCCCAACGTTGCTGCGGCATGAGGCACGCCACTCGACGCAGTACGCCTTCTGCATCGGGCCGCTGATGCTGCCGCTCTACTTCGTGGCAGCGGGCTGGTCGTGGCTGCGCTGCCGTGACTTCGCCTGGCACAACGTGTTCGAGCGCCTGGCCGGCCTGGCCGACGGTGGGTACATCGACCCCCGGCCGGCCGGTCGACGACCCCGCGAAGTTGCCTGAGGGGTGACGTGAGCGAGAAGGTAATTCCCATGGCAGCGGACTCGGGGGCGAAGCTGCTCGTCGCGTCCAACCGCGGACCGCTGTCCTTCACCGAGGGTCCCGACGGCGACCTGATAGCTCAGCGCGGCGGCGGCGGCCTGGTGACCGGCCTGATGAGCATGCAAGGCGGCGACCAGGCGATCTGGGTCTGCGCGGCGCTCTCGGACGGCGACCGTGCCGCAGCGAGTCGCGCCAAGGGCGGCCGGCTGGACGAGGCCGGCTACGACACGGGCGGCGCCGCGGTGCGGATGCTCGCTATAGACCCGACGACGTATCACCGCGCCTACAACGCGGTCGCCAACTCCACGCTGTGGTTCGTGCACCACATGCTCTACGACACGCCGACGACTCCCGCATTCGGCGAGAACTTCCGTCGCGAGTGGGCCTCGTTCGAGGCCTACAACCGGGCCTTCGCCGAGGCCCTCGCCGAGGACGCCGCGAGCGACGCCCGGGTGCTGGTGCAGGACTACCACCTGACGCTGGTCCCGCGGATGCTGCGCGAGCTTCGACCGGACGTGCGCATCGCGCACTTCTCGCACACCCCGTGGGCACCACCCGACTACTTTCGCCTGCTGCCGCCCGACGTCGCCCGCGACACCCTCCTCGGCATGCTGGGCTCAGACTCAGCAGGCTTCCACTCCCGCCGGTGGGCGACGGCTTTCGCGCAGTGCTGCGTCGAGGTCCTCGGCGCGACAGCCGATGACGGGTTGTCGGTGACGTACGACGGGCGCACCACCCGGTTGGGCCTGCACCCGCTGGGAATCGACCGGCCGAGCCTTCGTGAACGGGCAGCAGAGCACGACGTGATGTCGCGCCGGGCAACCCTGCTGGAACAGCTCGACGGCCGCCAGGCGATCGTGCGGGTCGACCGGACCGAGCTGTCGAAGAACATCAGCCGCGGGCTGCTCGCCTACCGCGAGCTGCTGAGGAAGTTCCCCGAGTGGCGCGGGCGGGTCGTGCACGTCGCGTCCGCCTACCCGAGCCGGCACGACCTGCCGGAATACCGCGAGTACACCGGCCACGTGCAGCGGCTCGCGACCGAGATCGAGGACGAGTTCGGAACCGACGACTGGCGGCCGATCATCCTGCACGTCACCGACGACTACGCGCGCTCGCTGGCGCTCTACCTGATCGGCGACGTGCTGCTGGTGAACCCGATCCGCGACGGCATGAACCTGGTGGCCAAGGAGATGCCCGTCCTGTCGGAGAACGGCTGCGTCGTCGTGCTCTCGACGGAGGCCGGCGCCGCCGACGAGTTCGGCGACGATGCGTTGCTGGTCAACCCGTTCGACGTGTCCGGGACGGCGGACGCGCTGCACGCTGCACTCGGCATGTCCGTCGCGGAACGGAAGGCACGGACCGAACGGTTGGCCGAGGTCTCGACGCGGCTACCACCGGCTCAATGGCTCACCGACCAGGTCGCCGCTATCGACTGAGCTCGTCGGCGAGAGCCACAAGCAGAGCCACGACACCCGGCGGCCCGTCGACCACAAGGTCGGCTCGCTCGGCGAGCGCGGCCTCCTCGGTGGACCCGCTGCACACGAGCAGTCCGGGTATCCCCTCGGTCCGTAGCTCCCCAACCGCGTCGAACGCGGCGAGGTCGCCCAAGTCGTCGCCGATGAAGACGATGACCGACGGCGTCACCTCCTCGACGAGAGTGCGCAGGGCGCCGCCCTTGTCCGCCCCGGGCGGACGCAGCTCGACGACCATCCGGCCCGGCTCGACGAGGAGTCCGACGTCAGTCGCCAGCTCGCGCAGCGGCCCCTCGATAAGGGCGAGGGCGGCAGCTGGGTCGCCGGTGCGGCGCACGTGCACGGCGACCGAGCGGCCCTTGTCCTCGACGGACGTGCCCGGCGGCGCGCCGATGGACTCGAGCAGTGCCGGCAGCCGACGTCGTACGGTCTCCACCGCCTCGGAGGCAGGCGGCCCGCTGAGCTGGCCGCCTTCCCAGCGCTCCAGGCCGTAGTGGCCGAGCACGGTCAGGCCCGGGGTGCCGTGCAGGCCGGCGTAGTCGACCGCGACCGCAGCGGGGCGGCCCGTGATCACCGCGACGCGACCGACCAGCGCGGAGAGGCGCTCCAGGACAGGGCGTACGCCGGGGTGTGCCCGGGCCTGGTCGGGATCGGGCACGATCGGCGCCAGCGTGCCGTCGAAGTCGAGCCCGATCAGCGCTCGTCGGGGGTGGCCGAGCAGCGCGGCCAGACCGGCACGGCCGGCCTCGGTCTGCGGCAGAGGCAGAGACATAGCCACGTCAGGACGGATAGGAGTCGGTGACCACCACAGTGAGGCGGCTCGTCGACAGGTTGCCGAACCGCGGCCGCACCCGGGGCGTGGTGGGCAGCCCGGCTGCCGCGGCCTCGGCGTCGGCCTGGGCACCCGGCGGGTAGTAGACCGTCGTCGCCGTGACCTGGCCGCGGAAGTTGCCGGTGAGGGCGACCTTCCAGCCCTTGTCGCGAAGCCGTTGCGCCACGGTGCCCGCCAGGCCCTTGCGACTGCTCTGGTTGAGCACGACGACCTCGAGGTCGCCGACTCGGGCGGCCGGCTTGGTGGTGGCGGTCGTGGCGGTGCGGGTGGCGGCGGAGACGGCCGGCTTGGACGCAGTCTTGGTCGTGGCCTTGGGGGTGCCCGTGGCGCTCGAGGCCGGCGCGGAGGAGGACTTGGTGGTGGCGATGGCCGGTGTCGTGGTGTCGTGGCTCTCGCCGCGCCACACGTAGAGCGCGGTGATCATCGCGGTGACGGCCAGGACGGCAAGCAGGGACGGAACGACGGCGCCGGCAATGTCACGGCTGCTGCGATGGGCTCCCCGACGCGCACCCGGTGCACGGGTGTTCATGGCCGCCCGGGAGTCATGGCCTGACCGGCCCGAGCCGTCGTCAGACCTCGATGCCGAGGCGGCGGGCCGAACGCGCCCGCTGGCGGGCCGAGCGGAGCCGGCGCAGGCGCTTGACGAGCATCGGGTCGTGGGCCAGCGCCTCGGAGCGGTCGATCAGCGCGTTGAGGACCTGGTAGTAGCGGGTGGCCGACATGTCGAAGAGCTCGCGGATCGCCTGCTCCTTGGCGCCGGCGTACTTCCACCACTGCCGCTCGA
>JBDUAP010000161.1:0-6662 GCA_040004585.1 Sporichthyaceae bacterium | reverse complement strand
CGAGCACGAACGGGTCGCCGCCCTTGAGTCGCACCACCCGGCCACCTGCCTGGGCGTGCTCGATCAGGAGGCGGTTGATCGCCTCCTGCGGCAGCGGGTGGTGCCCAGCCGTCTTGCCGGCGTCGATCACCAGCACGTCCGGCTCCAGCTCGTCGAGCAGGCTGCGCGGCGCGAGCCGGTCGACGACGACGACGTCCGCCTCGGCGAGCAGCCGCCGACCGCGCGTGGTGATCAGTCCCGGGTCGCCGGGGCCGCCACCAACGAGGGCCACCGAGCCGGCGTGCGGTCGCCGACGGCGGACCGGCAGCACCCCGGTGTCCAGCGCCAGGGCGATGGCGTCGCGGATTTGGCGCGAGCGCGCGGGGTCGCCGCCGGACGTCACGGCGACCACGACGTCGTCGGACCTTGCGACTGCGGGCGTCCAGGCCGCCGACAGGCTGGCGTCGTCGGCGCGTACGCACCACACGTGGGCGCCTTCGGCATGCGCCGCGACCAGATCGTCGGTGGCCGGCTCACCGGTGGCTGTGTGCACCAGCCAGGCTCCGTCCAGGTCGCCGGCGAGGTAGTCCCGCGGCAGCCAGGTGATGGTTCCGGTGTCCACCAGGTCGTGCAGGTCCTCGCAGACCCACGGCGAGACCAGCACCACGTCGGCCTCGGCCTCGACCAATGTGGCCGTACGACGGGCAGCAACCGGCCCGCCACCGACAACGACCGCGCGCCGACCGGCGAGGTCGAGGACGAGCGGGTAGCTCGGCGCGGTCATGCCGGCGCGACCACGTGGATGCCGCACTCGTTCTTGGTCGTGCCCGCCCAGCGGCCGCTGCGGGCCCCTTCGCCGGCGCCGGTGCGCCGGCTGCACGGGAAGCAGCCCACCGACGCGAAGCCGTCACAGAGCAGCGGGTTGGTCAGGATCTGGTGCCGCTCCACGTAGTCGTCGACGTCGGCCTGGGTCCACCGGGCGAGCGGGTTGACCTTGACCATGCCGTTGCGCCGGTCCCAATCGACGACCTGGGTCCGGGAACGCGCGATCGAGTCGTCGCGCCGGAGGCCGGAGGCCCACGCGTCGTACCCAGCCAACGCCCGGTCGAGTGGAAGGACCTTGCGTAGGAAACAGCACCGGTCAGGGTTGCTGCCGAACAGGTCCCGGCCGTGCTCGGCGTCCTGCTCCTCGACCGTCTGCTCAGGCCTGATCGTGACCAGGTTGATCCGGTCGCGGTAGGTCGCCGCCACCGCGTCCCGCATCGTAATGGTCTCCTCGAAGTGGTAGCCGGTGTCGAGGAACAGCACGTCCGTGCCTGGTGCGGCGTTCGCCACCAGGTCGATCAGCACGGCGTCGGCCATCGACGACGTGATGGCGAATCGGACACCAAAGCTGCGAACGGCCCACCGGATGATCGTCTGCGGCGATGCATCCTCCAGCCGCCACGCAGCGCGCCGGGCCAGCGCCTCGCGGTGCTCGAGCAGGCTGGTCGCCAGCCCGTACGTCGGCATCGGGCTGATCAAGGAGTCGGCGCTCATGTCGTCACCACCAGTCCGACGAGCTTCAGGGAGAAGACCCGGGTGCAGGAGCGGCAGTGCCAAGCACCGTGGGCGTCCTCGTGCGGGCGGAGGTCCTCCTCGCCGCAGAACGGGCAGTAGAACGGCACGGCACGCTGCTCACTCATCGGAGGGCCTCCTCGTCGGAACGCGCGGCCCACTGGGCGAACCGCTCACCCGCGCGCCGCTCGTCGGCGAACCGGCGGACCACCCGTTCGACGTAGTCGGGCAGCTCGTCAGCTGTGACCTTGTGGCCGCGCAGCTTGCGCCCGAAGCCGGCGTCGAGGCCGAGCCCGCCGCCGAGGTGCACCTGGAAGCCTTCGACCTGGTTGCCGTCGCCGTCCAGGACGAGCTGGCCCTTGAGACCGATATCGGCGACCTGCACCCGCGCGCAGGAGTTGGGACAGCCGTTGACGTTGATCGTCAGGGGCTCGTCGAAGTCGGGCAGGCGGCGCTCGAGCTCGTCGATCAGCTTGGCGCCGCGGGCCTTGGTCTCGATGATCGCGAGCTTGCAGAACTCGATGCCCGTGCAGGCCATCGTGTTGCGCCGGAACGTGCCCGGCCGGGCCCGCAGGCCGAGGCCGGTGGCCGCGTCGACCAGCGAGTCGACCCGGTCGGCGGCTACATCGAGCACAACCAGCTTCTGGTGCGGGGTGGTGCGGACCCGCGTCGAGCCGTGCTCCTCGGCGAGGTCGGCCAGTCGGGACAGCACGGTGCCGGACACTCGGCCCACCGTCGGTGCCAGGCCGACGTAGTAGCGGCCGTCCTTCTGCCGGTGCACGCCGATGTGGTCGCGCGAGCCGTAGGGGACCGGCGGGGCGGGCCCATCCGTGAGGTTGCGGTGGAGGTACTCGTCCTCGAGCACCTGGCGGAACTTCTCCGCGCCCCAGTCGGCGACGAGGAACTTGATCCGGGCCCGAGAGCGCAACCGGCGGTAGCCGTAGTCGCGGAACACGCCCACGACACCGGCCCAGACGTCCGCGACATCATCGAGCGCGATCCAGGCCCCGAGTCGCTGGGCGAGCATCGGGTTGGTGGACAGGCCGCCGCCGACCCAGAGGTCGAAGCCGGGGCCGTGCTCGGGGTGGACGACGCCCACGAACGAGATGTCGTTGACCTCGTGCTCGACGTCCTGCAGCGGGGAGCCGCTGATGGCGGTCTTGAACTTGCGCGGCAGGTTGGAGAACTCCGGCGAGCCGATGAAGCGCTCCTGGATCGCGCGGATCGCCGGCGTACCGTCGATGATCTCGTCGGCCGCGATGCCGGCCACAGGGGAGCCGAGGATGACGCGGGGGGTGTCGCCGCACGCCTCGGTCGTCGAGAGGCCCACGGCCTCCAGTCGCCGCCAGATCTCGGGCACGTCCTCGATCCGGATCCAGTGCAGCTGGACGTTCTGCCGGTCGGTGACGTCAGCGGTGTCGCGGGCGAACTCGGTGGAGATGTCCGCGATCACGCGGAGCTGTTCGGTCGAGAGCTGGCCACCGTCGATGCGCACCCGGAGCATGAAGAACTCGTCGTCAAGCTCGTGCGGCTCCAGGATGGCCGTCTTGCCGCCGTCGATGCCGGGACGGCGCTGCGTGTAGAGGCCCCACCACCGCAGCCGGCCACGCAGGTCGGCGGGGTCGATGGAGGCGAAGCCGCGGTGCGCGTAGATGTTCTCGACCCGCGCGCGCACGTTGAGCCCGTCGTCGTCCTTCTTGACGCGCTCGTTCGGCGTCAGGGGCTCGAGGTGGCCCAAGGCCCATTGGCCCTGTCCCTTGCGGGTGGTGCGGTGCACCGATAACTCGGCCATGCGGGCGGGTCTCCAGGTACGGCAGAGGCGCGCGTCGTACGACGTCGGGAACCGCTAGCGGGAAGGCGGGGGACGGCGCGACCGCGCGCCGTCGGAAAGGGACGGCGAGGTCAGGCCGGCATACAGACCGCGCTCGACACGTGGCCAAGGTCCACGTGGAGCCGCGCGACAAGCCACGCGTCTGTTGCGATCATGGAGCAACGGTCGCAGGCGTATCGCCCCTTGTCCACGCTCGTCCAGCATCCGGACGAGGCGGTCAGACCTCGCTACATCGCCGGGCGGGCTCGCTCGACGATCCCGGCAGTGTCCAGGCCGGTCGGGAGCGTACCGAGGACCGTGCCCCAGTCGCCGCCGAGGCGGGAGGCGCAGAAGGCGTCACTGACGGACGGCGGGGCGTGCCGGGCGAGCAGGGAGCCCTGCAGGGTCAGCGCCATCTGCTCGGCCACCCGCCGGGCGTCCTCCTCGGAGGCTTTGTCCAGCATTCCGGGCAGCCGGTCCAGAGCCGCGTCGAGCCGGTCGTCGGCGCCCCGGCCGAACTCGCACTCGGCCAGGAAGGCCTCGACGGCTGCCGGCTCGCGCTGCAGCGCCCGCAGCACGTCGAGGGCGTTGACGTTGCCGGAGCCCTCCCAGATCGAGTTCAGCGGCGCCTCGCGGTAGAGCCGCGGCATGCCGCTCTCCTCGACGTACCCGTTGCCGCCCAGGCACTCCAGGGCCTCGGCGACGACGCCGGGCGCCCGCTTGCAGACCCAGAACTTGCCCACCGCGACGGCCAGCCGGCGGAAGTCGCGTTCGTCCCGGTCAAATGCGGCCGCCAGGCGCATGGCCAGTGCGGTCGCGGCCTCGGTCTCGATCGCGAGGTCGGCGAGCACGTTGCGCATCAGCGGCTTCTCCACCAGGAGCGAGCCGAACGCGGAGCGGTACGACGTGTGGTGGACGGCTTGGGCCGTGGCCTGGCGCATCAGGGCGGTGGAGCCCAGGACGCAGTCCAGCCGGGTCATCGTGACCATCTCGATGATGGTGTGGATGCCCCGGCCCTCGGGTCCGAGGCGGCGCGCCCAGGTGCCGTCCAGCTCGATCTCGGCCGAGGCGTTGGACCGGTTGCCGAGCTTGTCCTTGAGGCGCTGGATGCGGAAGACGTTGCGGGTGCCATCGTCGAGGACGCGGGGGACGACGAAGCAGGTCAGTCCGCCCTCGGCCTGGGCGAGCATGAGGAACACGTCGCTCATCGGGGCCGAGCAGAACCACTTGTGCCCCGCTAACAGGTACTCGCCCCCTGTGCTGTCCGAGGCGAGGGGCAACGCCCGGGTGGTGTTGGCGCGGACGTCCGAGCCGCCCTGCTTCTCGGTCATCCCCATGCCGGCCACGCACCCGGGCTTGGCCGCGGGCGCACCCAGCCCCCCGTCGTAGGACAGGGACTCGAGCCGCGGCTCCCACTCCGCTGCCAGGGCGGGGTCGGTGCGCAGGGCAGGGACCGCTGCGTAGGTCATCGAAACCGGGCAGCCATGACCGGCCTCGACCTGCGACCAGACCAGGAAGCCGGCCGCGCGACGCAGGTGGGCGGCGTCGCCGGCGTCGGCCGCCCAGGGTGCCGCGTGCAGTCCCTGCGCGACGGCGACCCCGAGCAGCTCGTGCCAAGCGGGGTGGTAGTCGACCTCGTCCACCCGGTTGCCATAGCGGTCATGGGTCCGCAGCAGCGGTGGGTGGGCATTGGCCTCGAGGCCCCAGCGCTGGGCCTGGGCCGACCCGGCCAGCGCCCCGAGCGGGGCCAGGCCTTCGACTGCGCCTTCCCCGTCGTAGCGCAGGACAGCCTCATGCAGTGCCCGGTCAGCGGTGAAGACGTCGTAGTCGACAAGCGGCGGGGCCTGGTTCGTCACGTCGTGGGTTCGTCCCTCCATGTGGCATATCGTAGAGAACGTGGCCGCGGGGATCGCTCGTGACGAGTCGGCCGGGACCGCGGCACGACCCCGCACCCGGACCGTGCTCTGGCAACTTCTGTCCGACACCGTGGCCATCTGCTTCCGCTACCGGGTCACCGGGCTGGCGGCCGAGGCCGGGTTCTTCGCGCTCCTGTCGCTGCCTCCGCTACTTCTGGGCCTGGTCGGGTCGATCGGCTACCTCGGCAACTGGGTGGGCGACGAGACGGTCACGGAGGTGCAGGACCGGATCATCGAGATCGCGGGGCAGGTGCTCACAGCCGACAGCGTGCGCGACGTCATCGAGCCAACGCTGCGCGACGTCTTCGAAGGCGGGCGCTTCGACATCATCTCGATCGGGTTCCTGATCGCATTGTGGTCGGGGTCTCGGGCGCTGAACGTGTTCATCGACACCATCTCGATCATGTACGGGCTCGGTGGGCGACGCGGGATCATCCGCAGCCGGATCCTGTCGTTCACCTTGTACGTCGTGGCGCTGCTCATCGGGATCGTGGTGGTGCCGCTGATCCTGGTCGGGCCGACGCTGCTGTCCGACCTGCTGCCGACCCAGTTCATCTTCCTCAATCTGTTGTACTGGCCGGTGGCGACGATCCTCTCGGTCGTCTCGCTCACGTCGCTCTACCACATCAGCGTGCCGGTTCGGACGCCGTGGCGGCGTGACCTGCCAGGTGCCGTGCTGACGATGCTGATCTGGTACGTCGGCAGTTTCGTCATCCGTTGGATCATTTCCGCGTCCGTCGGCGGCGCATCCATCTACGGGCCGCTGGCCGCGCCGATCGTGCTGATGATCTGGCTCTACGTGCTGGCCATCGCGATGCTGATCGGAGCCGCGCTCAACGCCGCGGTCGAGAAGCAATGGCCGTGTCGGGAGATGATCGAGGCCAAGCGGGCGCGCCCCGAGATCCCGACCGACCCGGACAGCCTGCCGCCGAACCGGACGCCCGGAGAAAATCCACTCGCCCCGGCACGGGAGCAGCGCTAACGTTCGCCACACCATCGCGGCCGCGGCTCGGCCGTGGCTGTTTCTCGACCACCCGCTCGACGCACCCGGAGGGAGGACCGCAATGCCTGTTCTCACGTTCGCATGCCTCCTCCCCGGTGCCCGCCGCTGACGCTTCCGTCTCGGGCACCCCACTCCGCTCCGAAGGGTGCTCGCGGTGACTTCTCTGGATGTGTCGTCCCTGGGATGGGACGAACAGTTCTCCTCTGCCTTCTCTGATCTCGACGAGCTCGCCGACGCCTGCCCCGGCGAGCTGGTCCCGGCCAGGGTGACCCGGGTCGACCGCGGTGCGTGCGACGGGTTGACCCCCGCCGGGCCGCTGCGTGCGACGTTCTCCGGCGCAGTGCTGGCGGCGGGCGCTGCCGACCCGGGGTCCACCCCGTGCGTCGGCGACTGGATC
>JBDUAP010000160.1:0-6667 GCA_040004585.1 Sporichthyaceae bacterium | reverse complement strand
AGTAGAGGAAGTGCTGTGCGGCGCCGCGCACCTCCCAGATGCCCTGGTCCTTCTCCCGCCACCGCTCGGCCGCCGCGTCGGCGCAGGCGACGAGGAAGTCGCGCGTCTGCTCGTCCAGCGAGCCGATCTGGTCGGAAAGCCGGTGCGCCGCGCCGAGGAGCTCGCCGTACACGTCGTTCTGGGCCTGGTCCCAGGCGCCGTTGCCGACCCGGACCGGCCTGCTGTTCCGCCAACCCTCGAGGTGCGGGAGCTCGCGCTCGGTGAGGTCGTGCTCGCCGCCGATGCCGAACATGATCTGCAGCGCCTTGCCGGGGCCGAGCGATGAGGCGGCCGCCGTCGTCATGAACGCGAAGAAGTCCTCAGCCTCGTCGGGGCACGCCGCGACCCAGAGGGCCTCCATGGTGAAGCTCGCGTCCCGGACCCAGGAATACCGGTAGTCCCAGTTGCGCTCGCCGCCGACGCTCTCGGGCAGCGAAGTGGTGGCGGCGGCCACGATCGCGCCGCTCGGCTGGAAGGACAGTCCCTGCAGCACCCGACCGCTCTGGTGCACGAGCTCGGCCCACGGCCCGTCGTACGCCTGGTGCATCTCGGACCACGAGACCCACACCGCCACCGTTCGGTCCACGACGTCGGAGAGCTCCTGCTGCGACCACACCCGGGCCGGCGTCTCCTCGAGGGTCGACCGGTGCAGGGCCAGATGCACCGTCTCCCCCTCGGTGAGGCGCAGCCGTGCGGTCGCCCGGCCGTCGGCGAGGTCGAGCGCGACTGGCGCGCTGAGCACGAGCCACTCGGCGCCACCACGGGCGGTGACCCCACCCGGCACGGCGGCCAGCAGCGGAACCACGAGGCCGTACTCCGGCCGGGGCCGGTAGTCGACCTCGACCTCGACGGCTCCTGCGGTGCAGGCGACCCGACGGACCAGAAGGTGCGGCACGTGAGTGCCGAGCCGGTGGCCGTCGTTGTCCTCACCCATCGCCATCAGATCGGTGAGTACGACGGTGCCGGAGCCGGTCGTGAAGGTCGTCTCCAACACCAGCGTCCGGTCGACGTACCGCCGGGTGACCTGCCACTCCCCCGCGGGGCGCACCTGCCAGTGGCCGGCCTCCTCGCCGAGCAGCCGGCCGAACACCGACGGGCTGTCGAAGCGGGGGAAGGTCAGCCACTCCACCGAGCCGGCACTGTCGACCAGGGCGGCCGAGTGGCGGTCGGAGAGCAGGGCGTGGTCGCCGATCGGCGTGCGGGACATGGCGGCCTCCGGGCGGGCTCGGACGGGCTTTGTCGAGGTGCAGTCTTGCCGACAGCCGTGCCGTTACGTGTAACAGCAGGCTTACGGGGAGGACGTAGCCCCTATGCATCCTGACCTCGCGCCCGGTGGACGGCTTCCCGACCTGGAACTGCCGGACCACTCCGGAGTCGTCCGCACGCTGTCCGAGCTCGCGGAGGGTGACCCCGTCGTTCTCACCTTCTTCCGGGGTTGGTGGTGCCCGAAGGAGCAGGCCTTCTTCCGCGGCCTGGCGCGGCTCCAGGAAGAGGTCGAGGTGGCATACACGCGCATCGTCTCCGTGAGCATCGACCCGCCCGGTGAGCAGTCGGCGTTTCGCGCCGGGCTCGGCGCGCGCTGGACCTTCCTGTCCGACCTGGAACGTCGGTACGTCGACGCTCTCGGCCTGCGGGAGACCACCGACACGCTCTACCGGCCGTACGTCCCTACCGTGTTCACGCTGCGCCCGGACCTGACGATCCACGCCGCCTACAACGGCTACTGGTTCTGGGGCCGGCCAACCCACGAGGACCTCCGGCAGGATCTGCGGGCCATCACGATGTCGGTGCGTCCGGACTGGGACGTGCCGGCGTGAGCTGGTGCTGGCTCGCTCTGGTGGAGGAGATCACCGATGGCGAGGTGCTCGCCCAGGCCGCGGTCACCGCAGCCGGTGGGGCGCGGGCCGGCGTCCTGGCGGCGTGGCCGGCCGGTCGGAAGCCGCGTGCTGAAGCGGTGCGCGCGGACGCGCGGGTGGTCGACCCTTCGGGAGGGCCGGCCACAGTCTCCCTCGTGCTGCTGCCCCGCGACCGGTCGCCGATCTTCGACGACCCGGCCGTGTCCGGCGCCCTCCGCGCCGTCCTTGCCGCCCCGCCCCCCGACGCGGTCACGACCCTGGTCCGGGACGCTTCGCACTTCGCCGGCGCCCTGACGGTGCGCCGCGACCGGCTGCACTTGCTGCGGGACGACCCCTTCGCCAGGATCGGCCGGGCACGACTGCTGCACGTCGCGAGCGGCCTCCTGGCGGTCCGGCCGCCGGTGCCCGGACCCGTGATCCAGCGCTACAGCGGGCAGCCGTGGCCGGCGGCCGGCTTCAACTAGGACCTTGAGGAGATTCCCGTGCCCGACGTGTCCTTCGACAACCTGTTCCTCGTCTCTCTCGTCGCGGCGACGGCGCCGCTGCTGCTCGGCTTCGCGCCGCGCCTGCGGCTGCCCGCCGTCGTGCTGGAGCTGGTGGCCGGGATCGTCCTCGGCCCGGCCGTCCTCGGCTGGGTCGAGGTGGACCTGCCCGTGCAGGTGCTCGGCGTAATCGGCCTGGCGTTCCTGCTGTTCCTGTCCGGCCTGGAGATCGACGTCCGACGGCTGAGGGGTGCCCTGCTGCGAGGGGCCGTCCTCGGCTACCTCGTGACGCTGGCTCTCGGCGTGCCGATCGGGATCGGTCTGGACGCAGCGGGCTGGGTGAGCTCGCCCGCGATCGTGGTGATCGCGCTGTCGGCCACGTCACTCGGGCTGGTCGTCCCGGTGCTCAAGGACGCAAGAAAGGCCGAGAGCCCGGTCGGCCAGGCAGCCATCCTCGGCGCCACGGTCGCGGACCTGTCGGCGATCGTCTTGCTGTCGCTGTTCTTCTCCGCTTCCGACGGCGGGGCAGGTGAACGGCTGACGTTGCTCGGGCTCTTCGTCCTGCTGGTCGGGGGCATCGCCGTCGTCGTCGGGCGCGCCGGCCGGGCGATGCGCCTGGGCGACGTGCTCGTCCGGCTGCAGGACACGACCGCCGAGATCCGGGTCCGCTTCGCCGTGGTCCTGCTGGTGGCCTTCACCGCGCTCGCCGAGCGGGTGGGGCTGGAGAGCATCCTTGGCGCATTCCTCGCCGGCATGGTGGTCGGGCTGGTCGACCGCGACTCCACGAGCCACCCGGCCTTCCGCACGAAGCTCGAGGCGATCGGCTTCGGCTTCCTGATCCCGGTGTTCTTCATCAGCAGCGGCGCGCGGCTGGATCTGCAGGGCCTGCTCGACGAGCCGAGCGCACTGCTGCGCGTCCCGGTGTTCCTGGTGGCGCTGCTGGTGATGCGCGGCGTCCCCGCCGTCCTGCAGGTGCGCCGGCTGGGTCGGCGCCCCGCGGTGGCGGTTGCCCTGCTGCAGGCGACGTCGCTGCCGTTCATCGTGGCAGCGGTGCAGATCGGCATCGAGCTGAATCGGATTTCACCGGTCACCGGGGCCGCAATGGTGACGGCGGGGCTGCTGTCTGTTCTCATCTTCCCGGTCGTTGCGTTGGGCCTGCTCCGCGAACCGCCGGTCAGGACGGCACCGGCTCCGACCGCAGTGTGAGCGAGGGTCCCTGCAGCGGCACCACCGGGCGGACCGCCGGCTCGGCCAGGGTCGAGGCGCCGAGCCTGGTCGCGACGTTCTCGGCCACCCGCAGCGCGTTGGCGATGATCGTCAGGGTCGGGTTCACCGCGGTGCTCGACACGAAGAAGCTGGAGTCGGCCACGTAGACGTTGTCGACCTCGTGCAGCCGGCAGTCGAGGTCGAGCGCCGAGGTCGTGGGGTCGGTGCCGAACCGGACCGTGCCGTTCTGGTGGGCCACGCCGGCGACGCCCAGCCGCCCACCGACGTACGACAGGTTCTCGTAGACCTCGTCGCGGCACTGCATCGCCGAGAGCAGGCTCTCGAACTTTGCGCGCAGTCGGCGGTGTGCCTCGAGGTTGGTCGGCGTATAGCGGAGCGAGATCGCGCCGTCGCCGTCCACCGTCACCCTGTTGTCGGGCATCGGCAGGTCCTCGGTGGTGAGCCAGAAGTCCAGGGCGTGTCGGGCGACCTCAGCCGGGTCGGGGTGGTCCTTAACGTCGAAGCCGATGAGGGTCGCGTCGCTCTTGCCGAGCATCTGCATGGCGCCGAGCGGGAAAGGCCAGTCGCTGCCAGCATCTCCGAAGTAGAAGTCGTTGATGCCCAGCGTCTTCTGGAACTTCGTCGGATTGGGTGTCTTCGAGAACGCGATCAGCGAGGAGTTGTTGTGAAGCATGAGGTGTCCTCCCACAACGCCCGAGCCGTTGCCCAGTCCGTCGGGGTGAGCGTCGGAAGCCGAGCGCAGCAGCAGGGCAGCTGAGTTGATCGCACCGCCCGCCACGACCACGATGTCAGCGGAGTAGTGCTCGGTGCGCCCGTCGCGCTCGACGACGACGCGCTCGACCGTGCTCCCGCTCGGGTCGGTCTCCAGCCGAGTCACAAGCGCGTTGGTCAGCAGTGTGACGTTGGGGTAGCGCAGCGCCGGCTGCACCGCGATGACCGCGGCATCGGCCTTCCCATTGGTGGGGCAGGGGTAGCCGTCACAGGTCGCGCACCGGATGCAGGCCGACTGCCACGGCGCCGCCTCGTCCAGAAGGATGCCGTTGGGCAGCGGGAACGGGCGCAGACCGGCGCTGCTCAGGTCGGCGGACAGCTGCGCGATGCGCGGCTCGTGGCTGATGGCCGGGAACGGGTATGGCGCCTCCTCCGGCGGCTCGGTCGGGTCGACCCCGCGGGTGCCGTGCACCTGATAGAGCCGCTCGGCCCGGGTGTACCAGGGCGCCAGGTCGTCATAACGGATCGGCCAGGCCGGGGAGACGCCGTCGACGTGCTGAACCGCTTCGAAGTCGCGCTCCCGGAAACGGAACAGGATCGCGCCGTAGACCTTGGTGTTGCCGCCGACGTAGTAGTGCTGCTTCGGGGTGAACGCCTTGCCGGTGGCGGCATCGGTCCAATGGCCCGCGTTGGTGTAGCGCTTGTCCAGCCACACCGCCTTCGAGTCCCAGTTCTCCGCCTCCCGGGGCAAGAAGTCGCCGCGCTCGAGCAGGAGCACGCGCTTTCCGGTCGGGGCGAGGGCGAAGGTCAGGGTGCCGCCGCCGGCCCCGGATCCGATGACGATGACGTCGTAGTGGTCGCTCATGGCAGGACTCCTCCAGGCGGGACTGGTCACACGAGGGCAAGCGGGGCGACCCACGCGCCGGTGGCGCCGCGCAGCTTGGCGTGCGAGATGACGAGCAGGAACTCGGTCAGGCCGGCCGCAGCCACCTCGGCGAGGCGGAGGTTCTCAACCACGACGACGCCGTGGTGAGTGTTCAGGGTCTGCGGCACGACGAAGGGCTCGGCCGGGTCCTCCGCGGGCACGGGCCCGTAGCTCCACGTGTCGCAGCCGGTGAGCGCGACCCGTTGCTCGGCCAGCCAGGCCGCCAGCGCGCGTCCGGGGCCGGGCTCCCCCTCGCCGTACCGGGCGTTGTCCACGCCCCACAGCGAGCCCCAGCCGGTGTGGAAGAGCACGGCATCGCCGGGCCGGACCCGCAGGCCGCGCGGTTCGAGCGCTGCGTGCAGATCTGCCACGGTGAGAACGTCGCCCGGCCCGAGGCGTTCGACTCCTCGGACGGCTGCGACGTCGACGAGGAGGCCACGGGTGACGACCTGCGGCAGCGTCTCGATGCCGAGCCGGTTGGTGCCCCACTCCTCGGCGATGTCGGCGATCCGGTGCCCGTTGTAGGTGCGGTCGCCGACCTGCAGATGGTTGAGCCCGTCCATATGGGTGCCCATCTGCTGGGTCGCTGTGATCTGCTCGACGACCCAGTTGACGTCGTTGCGCCCCCAGCCCTCGGGACCCGCGTCCGGGCGGCGCCGGTTCACGTGGTGCGCGTTCGTGGTCAGGTATTGCCGAAAAGTGCGGCCCGGGAAGGCCGGTATGTCGGCGTGCAGCTCGTGGGCCAGGTCGTAGACCCTGCCGTGTCGCACCAGCCGGACGGCGTCGAGCACCTGCTCGGGTCCGATCTCGTTGAGTGCTCCTGCCTGGTCGTCGGCGCCGTAGCGCGACGGCCACCACGCGGTGCGCGGTTCGGGCATCTTCCGGAGGGAGACGTCGGTCATGGCCGACTACTCGCTCGACCAGGTCGTCTCGAACGACGGGTAGAGCGTGAGCCCGCCGTCGACGAAGAGCGTCTGGCCGGTGATGTAGGCCGCCTCGTCCGAGCAGAGGAAGGCGGTGACTGCTGCCATCTCCTCGGCGTCGCCGGCCCTCCGCATCGGGATGTGGCTCTCCACGGCCTGCCGCTTGACCGGGTCGTCGATCCACGAGCGGTTGATCGGCGTGACGGTCGCTCCCGGACCGATGCCGTTGACGCGGATGCCGCGCGCGGCGTACTCCAATGCCAGCGTCTTGGTCAGGTTCTGCATGCCGCCCTTGGAGACCGAGTAGCCGACGAACCGTGGCTTCGGGATCACCTGGTGGACGCTGGAGACGTTCACGATCGAGCCGCCGTTGCCGGAGGCGAGGAAGCTCCGTAAGGCGTACTGCGCGCACAGGAAGGCGCCGCGCAGGTTGACCGCAAGCACCTTGTCGAAGTCGGCAACGGCCAGCTTGTCCGTGTCCTCTGCGACCTGGATGCCGGCGTT
>JBDUAP010000159.1:0-6671 GCA_040004585.1 Sporichthyaceae bacterium | reverse complement strand
AGGGGTCTGACCGCCGAGCTGCACGACGACTCCGACATCGCGGCCGGACTGCTGCTCGGCGTGCACCACCTCGAGGACGTCCTCGAGGGTGAGCGGCTCGAAGTAGAGCCGGTCGGAGGTGTCGTAGTCAGTGGACACGGTCTCGGGGTTGCAGTTGACCATCACCGTCTGGAAACCCGCGTCGCGCAAGGCGAACGAGGCGTGCACGCACGAGTAGTCGAACTCGATGCCCTGCCCGATCCGGTTGGGGCCGCTGCCGAGGATGACGACTGCTGGCACGTCACGCGGTGCGACCTCGGTCTCTTCGTCGTAGGCCGAGTAGTGGTAGGGCGTCGACGCGGCGAACTCGGCGGCACACGTGTCGACCGTCTTGAAGACCGGCCGGATGCCGAGGGCGTGCCGCACGCCTCGGACGACGTCCTCAGGCATGCTGCGCAGCTGGCCGAGCTGCACGTCGGAGAACCCGTGCTGCTTCGCAGTGCGGAGCAGGTCATGGTCGAGCGCGGGGGCCGCCGCGATGTCAGCGGCGAGGTCGTTGACCAATGCGATCTGGTCGAGGAACCACGGGTCGATGCCGGTCGCCGCGTGGACCTGCTCGACGGTCGCGCCGGCGCGCAGAGCCTGCTGCACCACCCGCAGCCGGCCGTCGTGCGGCACCGCAGCCCGGGCCACCAGCTCCTCGGGCCCGTCGCGCATCGGCAGCCAGTCGAACTGCGCGTCGCGCTTCTCCAGCGACCGCAGCGCCTTTTGCAGCGCCTCGGTGAAGCTGCGTCCGATCGCCATCGCCTCGCCCACGCTCTTCATGTGGGTGGTCAGCGTCGGGTCGGCGCCGGGGAACTTCTCGAACGCGAAACGCGGAACCTTGACGACGACGTAGTCCAGCGTCGGCTCGAAGGACGCCGGTGTCTCGCGGGTGATGTCGTTGGGGATCTCGTCGAGGGTGTAGCCGACAGCGAGCTTGGCGGCGATCTTGGCGATCGGGAAGCCGGTTGCCTTCGATGCCAGCGCACTCGACCGCGACACCCGCGGGTTCATCTCGATGACGATGATGCGGCCATCGCGCGGGTCGACCGCGAACTGGATGTTGCACCCACCGGTGTCCACGCCGACGGCGCGGATCACGTCGATGGCAATGTCGCGAAGCCGTTGGTATTCACGGTCGGTCAGGGTCATCGCGGGGGCCACGGTGATCGAGTCGCCGGTGTGGACACCCATCGGGTCGACGTTCTCGATCGAGCACACCACGACGACGTTGTCCTTGCGGTCGCGCATCAACTCGAGCTCGAACTCCTTCCAGCCCAGCAACGACTCCTCCAGCAGCACCTCACTGGTGGGACTCGCCTGCAGCCCGGAGCCCGCGATGCGCCGCAGCTCGGTCTCGTCGCGCGCGAGACCGGACCCGAGGCCGCCCATCGTGAACGACGGCCGCACCACCAGCGGGTAGCCGAGCTCGGCGGCGGCAGAGAGGCAGCCATCCATGTCGCGCGCGATCGCCGAACGCGCCGACTCCGCGCCGATGGACGCGACGATCTCCTTGAACTTCTGCCGGTCCTCACCGGCTTCGATCGCGGCGATGTTTGCACCGATCAGCTCCACGCCGTACTCCTCGAGCACACCGGCGGCATGCAGGGCCATTGCGGTGTTCAGCGCGGTCTGCCCGCCGAGGGTCGCCAGGATGGCGTCGGGTCGCTCGCGCTCGATCACCTTCGCCACGATCTCGGGGGTGATGGGCTCGACGTACGTCGCGTCGGCAAACTCGGGGTCAGTCATGATCGTGGCGGGATTGCTGTTGACCAGGATGACGCGCAGGCCCTCGTCCATCAGCACCCGACAGGCCTGGGTGCCGGAGTAGTCGAACTCGCACGCCTGCCCGATCACGATCGGGCCGGAGCCGATCACCAGGACACTGGAGATGTCGTCGCGCCGCGGCATCAGCCGGCCCCCTCGATCAGGTCGCGGAACCGGTCGAACAGGTAGTCCGCGTCGTGTGGTCCGGCCGCTGCTTCCGGGTGGTATTGCACGGACAGCGCCGGCACATCGTGACAGCGCAGCCCCTCGACGACTCCGTCATTGAGACAGATGTGGGAGACCTCGGCCAACCCGTAGGGCGTGTCGAACGCACCGTCGGTCGACGCGTCCACGGCGAACCCGTGGTTGTGCGCGGTGACCTCGACCCGGCCGGTCGAGCGGTCCTGCACCGGCTGGTTGATGCCGCGGTGACCGTAGCGGAGCTTGTAGGTGCCCAGTCCGAGGGCCCGCCCGAGGATCTGGTTTCCGAAGCAGATTCCGAACAAGGGCAGGCCCCGCTCGAGGACCTCGCGGGTGAGGGCGACCGCGTGCTCGGCGGTCGCCGGGTCGCCCGGTCCGTTGGACAGGAACACCCCGTCGCAGCCGGTGGCGAGCACGTCGACGAGGGTGGCTGTCGCGGGCAGCACGTGCACCTCGATCCCACGCTCGGCCATCCGCACCGGGGTCATCCGCTTGATGCCCAGGTCGATGGCTGCGACGGAGAACCGCACGTCACCGTCGGCGGGCACGACGTAGGGCTCGCTGGTGGTGACGTCGGCGGTGAGGTCGGCGCCCTCCATCGACGCCTCGGCGAGCACCCGCTCGTACAGGGCACGCGGGTCGGTCTCCACCGAGGAGACGCCCACCCGCATCGCACCGCGCTCGCGCAGGTGGCGGGTGAGCGCGCGGGTGTCGATGCCGGCAACGCCCACGACGCCGGAGTCAGCGAGCTCGTCGTCGAGGTTGCGCCGAGCCCGCCACGACGACGCCCGCGGCGACGGGTCGCGCACCACGAACCCACTCACCCAGATGCGGTCGGACTCCGCGTCCTCGTCATTGACGCCGGTGTTGCCGACGTGCGGCGCGGTCATCACGACGACCTGCCGGTGGTAGGACGGGTCGGTCAGCGTCTCCTGGTAGCCCGTCATGCCGGTGCAGAACACTGCCTCGCCGAAGGACTCACCCGGCGCGCCGAAGGAGCTGCCGCGGAATGTGCGCCCGTCCTCGAGCACCAGCAGGGCGGTCTCAGCAGTCGTCACCACCCCACCCCCGTTTGGACTCCGACACACCACGCAGACGGCGTGTCTGGTGCGGAACTGTCCACTCGGTGGGTCACTGGAGCTTCCCGTCGAGGACGGTGGGGCGGCCGCGCAGGAAGGTGGCCACGACGGCGCCGGGCAGGCTGCGGCCGGCGTACGGCGTGTTGCGGCTGCGCGATGCAAGGGCGAACGGGTCGATCGTGCGCCGCGCCGACGGGTCGAGCAGGACGAGGTTGGCAGCGGCGCCGGCTTCCAGCGGCTGCCCGTGGCTCTCGAGCCCGCCGATGCGCGCGGGACGGACCGCCATCCGGTCGGCCACCTGGGCCCAGTCGAGCAAGCCGGTGTCCACCATCGCCTCCTGCACGACCGAGAGCGCGGTCTCCAGGCCGAGCATCCCGTTCGCGGCTGCAGACCACTCGCAGTCCTTGTCCTCGGACGCGTGCGGTGCGTGGTCGGTGGCCACGGCGTCGATGGTTCCGTCGGCAAGGGCCGCGCGCAGGGCGGACACGTCCTCGGGCGCCCGCAGCGGCGGGTTGACCTTGAACGCCGGGTCGTAGCTGCGGGCCATCTCGTCGGTCAGGAGCAGGTGGTGCGGTGTCACCTCGGCGGTGACGCTCCAACCCTTCGACTTGGCCCAGCGCAGGATCTCCACCGAGCCCGCGGTCGACACGTGGCACACGTGCAGGCGGGAGCCGACGTGGGCGGTCAGGAGCACGTCACGGGCGATGATCGCCTCCTCGGCGACGGCCGGCCAGCCCTGCAGGCCGAGCACGCCGGACAGCTCGCCCTCGTTCATCTGGGCGCCCTCGGTGAGGCGCGGCTCCTGCGCATGCTGGGCGACGACACCGCCGAAGGCCTTGACGTACTCCAGCGCGCGCCGCATCAGCACCGCGTCGGAGACGCAATGCCCGTCGTCGGAGAAGACACGCACCCGGGCAGCGGAGTCGGCCATCGCACCGAGCTCGGCCAGCCGCTCACCAGCGAGCCCGACCGTCACCGCGCCGACAGGCTGCACGTCGCAGTGACCCGCCTCGCGGCCGAGCCGCCACACCTGCTCGACGACGCCGGCCGTGTCTGCGACCGGGTCGGTGTTGGCCATCGCGTGCACGGCGGTGAAGCCGCCGAGTGCCGCCGCTGCCGTGCCGGTCTCGACCGTCTCGGCGTCCTCGCGGCCCGGCTCGCGCAGGTGCGTATGCAGGTCGACCAGTCCGGGTAGCGCGACCAGCCCGTCAGCATCGATCATCTCGGCACCGGCGTGCGTCAGGCCGGGGCCGGTTTCGCTGATGAAGCCGTCCTCGACCAGCAAGTCGGTGGGCGCGCCCCCCAGAACCCGCGCGCCCTTGATAAGGAATGTCGCCCCGCTCATGCGGTTGCCTCCGACTCGTCGGACCCGGACAGCAGCAGATACAGCACGGCCATCCGCACGCTGACGCCATTGGTGACCTGCTCGACGATCGTCGAGCGGGCCGAGTCGGCCACCTCGGCGGCGATCTCCATGCCGCGGTTCATCGGGCCGGGGTGCATCACGATGGCGTGGTCGGGCAGCATCGCCATCCGCCGGCCGTCCAGGCCGTAGCGGCGGGAGTACTCCCGGGCGCTGGGAAAGAACGCGGCACCCATCCGCTCGCGCTGCACGCGCAGCATCATCACCACGTCGCTCTTGGCGAGCTCGCCGTCGAGGTCGTACGACGTGGCGCATGGCCAGCTCTCGATGCCGACCGGCAGCAGGGTCGGGGGCGCGACCAGGGTGACATCGGCGCCGAGGGTGTGGAGCAACAGCACGTTGGAGCGGGCGACCCGTGAGTGGAGTACGTCACCGACGATCGTGACGCGGCGCCCGTCGAGGTCGGTGCCGACGGCACTGCCGCCGGAACCGGCGTCGACGTTGAGCCGGCGACGCATCGTGAACGCGTCGAGCAGCGCTTGGGTCGGGTGCTCGTGGGTGCCGTCGCCCGCGTTGACCACGCTGCCACGGATCCAGCCGGAGTGGGCAAGCCGGTGCGGGGCTCCCGAGGAGCCGTGCCGCACCACAACGGCGTCGGCACCCATCGCCTCCAGGGTCAGGGCGGTGTCCTTGAGGCTCTCGCCCTTGGACACGGAGGAACCCTTGGCGGAGAAGTTGATGACGTCTGCGGACAACCGCTTGGCGGCGGCCTCGAACGAGATCCGGGTCCGGGTGGAGTCCTCGAAGAACAGGTTGACGACGGTGCGCCCGCGCAGGGTCGGCAGTTTCTTGATCGGGCGGTCGGCGACCGCGGCCAGCTCCTCGGCCGTGTCGAGCAGGAGCAGGGCATCGTCGCGGCTCAGGTCGGCGCTGGAGAGCAGGTGGCGGATCATGGGCGCACTCCCTCGGCGGACTGGGTGGTGCCGATGCTGACCAGGTCCTGGCCGTCGAGCTCCGCGAGCAGCACGGAGACCCGCTCGCCGATCGAGGTCGGCAGGTTCTTGCCCACGTAGTCGGCCCGGATGGGCAGCTCGCGGTGGCCGCGGTCGACCAGCACTGCGAGCTGGACCAGCCGCGGGCGGCCGTGGTCGTTGAGGGCGTCCAGAGCGGCCCGGATGGTGCGCCCAGAGAACAGCACGTCATCGACGAGCACCACGGTGCGCCCGTCGATGCCGCCTGCCGGCAGGTCGGTGTGTTCCAGCGCCCGGGCCGGGCGCAGCCGCAGGTCGTCGCGGTACATGGTCACGTCGAGGGCCCCGACCGGGACCTCGCTGCCCTCGACGGCCGCGATGTTGGCGGCCAGCCGGGCGGCGAGGGGTACCCCGCGGGACGGGATGCCGAGCAGGACGACGTCGTGGCCACCCTTGTTGCGTTCGAGGATCTCGTGGGCGATCCGGGTGAGCGCCCGGGAGATGTCCGGGGCCTCGAGCACGGCCCGCGGCTCGGCCGGGGGGCCCTGGCCGCCTACCTGCGGGGTTGGCCCCGTCGTACGGGCACTGGCGTTCTGGGTAGGCGGCATCGCCGGCCGACCTCCTTCCCCGCCTCTCGGGACGGGTCGTTAAAGGAGCTCTGATTGGGCTGTTCGGGTCATGCTGGGCGCAACTGCGGTCACCGTAGCAGCGCGGACCGACCAGCACTTGTAACGAACCGCTTGACCGCAGCGATCACTCTCCGTAACGTGACACAGCGTAACCGCGATAGCAAGTTGATCTCCCACTGCCCGCGAGGGCTGCGCGAGCTTCGACCGCGGTCGTCACATCCTGTGACTTGGGGGGAAGGGAAGGCTTCCATGCCGTCTGACTACGCCCGCGCGTTGGGCTCTCGGCTGCGCGCGATCCGCACCCAGCAGGGGCTCTCGCTGCACGGGGTCGAGGAGAAGTCTCGGGGACGCTGGAAGGCAGTGGTGGTCGGCTCCTACGAGCGCGGCGATCGGGCCGTGACCGTGCAGCGGCTGGCCGAGCTGTCCGACTTCTACGGCGTGCCAGTGTCCGAGCTGCTGCCGGACAGCGCGCCGGGCGGGGCCGCCGAGCCGCCGCCGCGCCTGATCATCGACCTGGAGAAGCTGCAGGTGGTGCCGGCCGAGCGGGCCGGACCGCTGGCGCGCTACGCGGCGACCATCCAGGCGCAGCGCGGCGACTACAACGGCCGGGTGCTCTCGATCCGCCAGGACGACCTGCGCA
>JBDUAP010000158.1:0-6724 GCA_040004585.1 Sporichthyaceae bacterium | reverse complement strand
ACTCTGCCGCCGGCGGTCTCCAGACCGGCACCTGCCCGTAAGTCAGCTCTGCGCCCTAACCCCGCCTTACCCCGCCGTACCCCGTGTGGGCGGTCCCGGATCCCCGGGGCCGCCCACCCGCACGTCCGGGTGGCGGCTGGGTGGCCGCGCCTCCCAAATCAGCCGTTCGGGCCATGTCCCGCCCTCAAGTCCGGCCCGCCCGGCGTCGATCAACGTGCCAGGACCTCACCAGACCACCATTGCCCGCGACGGCTCGAAGGGAGCTGACTGATGCCACGCATCGTCTCGACCTCCCCGCGCGCACGCGACGAGGGGTTCACCCTCATCGAGCTCCTTGTCGTCATGATCATCATCGGCATCCTCGCCAGCATCGCCGTCCCCGTGTTCCTCAGCCAGCGCGCCAAGGCACACGACGCCTCCACCAAGGCCGACGTGAGCCACCTCGCGAAGGAGATCGCCACTTACTTCGTCGACGGTAACGGGCTGCTGACCCTGGACTTCGCCTCGGTGCCCGGCAGCGTCGTGGTCTCCGACGGTCTCTACACCCAGACGGTGAACCTCACCAACGGCACCGCGCGTCCGTCGACGGGAGCGGCCAGCAACCTCAACGACGAGAGCAACTGGTGCGTCTCTCTCACCGATCCCAAGGGTTATGTCAAGGACTACAAGTACACCGCCACCGGTGGCCTCGCGACGGGAACATGCTGATGCGTCTGACGATCGTGGCAAAGTTCGCCCATCGAGTGACGCGGCGGGTAAGGGACGACAGCGGGTTCACCCTCGTCGAGCTCGTCGTCACCATGTTCGTGATCTCCGCCGTCCTCCTCGGCCTCATCACCGTCCAGCTGCAGAGCCTGAGCAGCGTCGGGCTGGCCAAGCAGCGCCAGGCCGCCACAGCGCTGGGAAACCGCACGGTCGAGCAGTTGCGCGCGATCCCCTACGACACCGTGACTGCCGGCCTCCGGAACTGCGACCTTTCCGGTGACGCGAACATCACCGGCACCACCTTCGCCCCCACGTACAGCGGCGCGGTCTCCGAGCCCCTCGCCACCAACTCCACGGCGTGCGGTGCCGCGACCAACCCGACCCCGTTGTACCCCCACGTGCAGCAGACCACAGCTACCCGGGTGGGATCGACGCAGTACCGGGTGCGGTCCTACGTCTCGAAGGTCAGCGCGACGCAGGATCTCGGCTACTACCTCACCGTCGTCGTTGACTGGTCCAACAAGGTCACGGGCAACAAGCTGAAGACGACGGCAGTGCGCTCACGGTTGTTCTCTCCCACCGGCTGCGCCACGAACTCGACGGCCACCCGCCCGTTCGCCGGGCCCTGCCAGGCCTTCCTCTACAGCGACGCCGGCATCCCGATCTCCGGAATCACCGTCGCGTCCGTGACCGCCGGCGCCCCCCTCATCGCCGGCAACAGCGTGACGCGGCTGGAGGCGAAGCTCCCGGGCCTGTCCGCCCGGACGCAGAACGAGCAAATCGTGTCGTCCCAGTCAATCGCGACTGCCTCCGAGGTCACGATGACCACCACATCGGGCACCTCCGGTGGTGGTGGCGACACAGGCGCCTCGGCGGCCGACACCGACCCCGCCAGCGGCACCGGATCGGCTCCTGCTTCCGCTTCCGTCGTCTCCTACTCGGGCTCGTCCTCCCTGACGTCGAGTGGCAGCAACGGTGCGTTCACGGTGGCGGTCCCCAGCTCCAGCGGAGGCTCGGCCTACTCGACGACCGCAGGTGCGGCCACGCCGGCCTGCCAGGACGACTCGGCCGTCAGCATCGTGTCGGGGCAGGCCTGCTCGACCAGCAACGTGACGCCATCCGGGACCTACATCGCCTCGATGGACCTCAACCTGCCGGGCCGCAACCTGGGCAACGTCATCCTCGCCAGGATCGCCACACCGGGCACCGCAAACACCTGGCGGGCATTCGGGGCCCGCGCAGTGTTGCCGGTGCCCGGGCACTGCACCACGACATCCGGCATTGGTTGCGTCGCAGCCGGGGTGCGCCGCACGCTTGGCACCTCGGCCACCGGGTTCCTGGCAACGGCCGGGGCGGGAGACACGCTGCCGGCCGGGTGGGACAACACGAAGGGAATGGCGTCTCTGACCGGCTTCAGCGCCATCGCCGCTGCCGAGTCAGGGATCACGCCAGGGGCGCCGTCCGCGAGCCGGGCGGCCAACACGCTGACGTACTGGACCGGGACGGGTTACAACACGGTCGCACTGGGTGCGGCGGGGGCGTCCTACCCGCTGGGCACGGCGGTCGGAAACTACCGCGTCGCCGGGCTGCCGCTCCTCGACATCACGATGACCGGCACCGTCACGGTCGACCCGGTGACAGCGGTCTCGACCGGCGCGGCGCCGTGCCAGACCACCGCGTGCTCGGTGACCTCGACGGTCGGAACCGTGCGGGTCTCCGTGCAGTACGACCTCGTCCAGGCGGGCCTCCCGCTCGGCAGCTTCGTCGTCACCAGCGACCTGGGTAGCACGTCTGCCCAGACGACCTACAAGGCGGCCCCCAGTGCGTGATTTCCTGACGCGGCGCCGGCGCCGTTCCGCCGACGACGGTGTAACCCTCGTCGAGCTGCTCATCTCGATGACCATCTTCTCGATCGTCATTGCGCTGACTTACTCGGTGCTCATCACGATCCAACGCCAGACCAAGGACACGACAGCCCGGGCCGACGCCGTCGGTGACGCGCGGGTTGCCCTTCAGCACATCGACCGTCAGGTCCGGTCGGGCAACGTGCTGTACAGCCCCGCCAACGAGCTCGGTACCACGGGCTGCACGGCAAGCACCGTCGCGCCGAGCGTGACCGCCAACGCCGGCAACTGCATGCGCATCTACACGCAGGCCAACGGTGATGAACGCTGCGTGCAGTGGCAAGTGAATGCCGGCGTGATCCGCAGCCGGTCCTGGTCCCCGACCTGGGAGACCGACGGCCTCGTGTCGGACTGGGCTGTGATCGCCCACAACACCGTCAACACCACGTCCTCGCCACCGTTCATCCTCCAGGGTGGTACGACTGCCTACGGTTCGCGGCTCGTCGACATCGAGCTCCGCATCAAGAACCCGGAGTCGAAGGGCGCGCCCGTCAACGTGACGAGCTCGCTGTCCGGCCGTAACACCGCCTATGGCTACGACCCGGGCATCTGCAGCCCGGTGCCGGCCGCCTGAGAAAGGACTCGACAATGTCATTGCGACGACTCGTGCGCCGCGGAGCAGACGACGAAGGGGTCACCCTGGTCATCGCCATCATGGTGATGGGCGTCGTGATCACGCTGTCCCTGCTCATCCTCAACGTCGCGATCTCCAGCCAGCAGACGTCCGGCAAGGACCGCCAGCGGACCGTGTCGATCAACGCGGCGGAGGCGGGGGTCGACGCCGCCTTTGCGACCATCCAAGCATCCGGCACCGCCCTGCCGTGCGTCTGGCCGGCCACCGGCACCGTTGCCTCCAATGCCGCGCCGGACCGGGCCACGTCCCGCGCGACCATCACCTACTACAAGGCCGACGGCACCGCACTCGGCCACTGCCCGACGACCGCCGACACGGGTGTCAACACGCCGGTCACGGCCGTGGTCGACGGTTATGGCACCACCAACGCGCTCGCCGGTGCGCCGGTGAAGACGCGCCACATGCAGTCCTTGATCAACGTGACGCCCATCTACGACAAGTCGCTGAACAAGGCGATCTTCGCCAACGGCAACCTCACCTTCGACAACAACACGACGCTGACCGGTAGCAGTGGCCCGGACGCCGATGTCTACACCAACACCAACTTCGCCTGCGCCAACGGCGAGAACTTCGCTGGCAGTGTCAACTCACAGGGCAACATCACGGTTCAGGGCGGCTGCACCTTCGCGGGCGACCTGTGGGCGAAAGGCTCGGTCAGCAACTCGTCCGGCGCCAATGGCTCGGTCGGTGGCCGGGTTCTGTCCGCGACGAGCACCATCTCGCTGCCGGGTAACTACGGCGTGAACGGCTCCCTGCTAGCAGGAGGTGCGATCAGCTGGAGCGGCTGCTCGACCTCCGGAAAGTGCTTCGCCAACACGACGGTCGCCAACCCACCGGCGCTGCCGTTCCCGATCCTGCGCGGCGATGCGGCGACGCTGGCGACCTGGCAGGCTGAGGGCTACACGGTGTTCATTGACAACGGCTGCAGCTCGATCAAGAACAACATCATCAACCAGTACGCGAAAAAGGGCTTCAAGACTCTGGTCAAGACCTCGTGCGCAGTGAACTTCGCCAACGACAAGGCGATCCCGATGAGCAACGACCTGGCGATCCTCGCCGACGGCGGCATCTCGTCGTCGCAGTCGGTGACTTTCCAGTCGAACAACAGCACGGTCCGCGTTCTGCACTGGGTCGTGCCTTACGAGGCGGCCACCAGCCTTCCGTGCACGAACCCAGGGATCACGACGGACCAGCAGTTCAACTTCGACACCACGGTGAACATGCTCATCTACAGCCCCTGCGACATCTCGTTCAGCAACAACAGCGACCACCTGGGCCAGGTCTACGGCGGCAGCGCGGTGGCCATCCACAACCAGTTCTCGATGCAGTACCGGCCGGTGCCGGTTTGGGGCATCGACCCGAGCTCGCTGCCGTTGCTGTCCTACAAGATCGACATCGTCTACAAGCGGGAGACACGCTGACCGAGGCGCTGGGCCGGGGCGCTGCCCCGGCCTACCCTTGGCAGCCATGACCGCGTTCCTGGTGGTCGCCTGCGGGCTGGGCGGTCTGCTCATCGGCTCGTTCGTCAACGTGGTCGTCTGGCGCGTCCCGCGGGGTGAGTCGATCGTCTCGCCCCCGAGCGCGTGCCCCTCGTGTGGCGAGTCCATCCGTCCTCGCGACAACGTGCCGGTCCTCAGCTGGTTGCTGCTGCGGGGCAGGTGCCGTCACTGTCAGGCCCGAATCAGCGCGCGCTACCCGATCGTGGAGCTGCTGACCGGGGTCGTGTTCGCCGTCATGGCAGTGCGGTTCGGCGCCGACGCCGTCTTGCCGGCCTTCCTGTACCTGGGGGCCATCGGGGTCGCGCTCACGATGATCGACCTCGACGTGAAGCGGCTGCCGAACGCGATCGTCCTCCCGTCGTACGTCGTGGCGCTGGCCCTGCTCACCACAGCCGCCCTGGTCCAGGGGGACCTGTCGTCGCTGCTGAGGGCAGTTCTGGGCATGGCTGCGCTGTTCGCGCTCTACTTCCTGCTGGCCCTCGTGTACCCCGCCGGGATGGGGTTTGGGGACGTCAAGCTGGCCGGCGTGCTCGGCCTCTACCTTGGCTGGCTCGGCTGGGCAGAGGTGGTCACCGGCGGTTTCCTGGGATTCTTCTTCGGTGGGCTGGTCGGGGTGGCCCTGATGGTCGCGCGGCGGGCCGGGCGCAAGTCGCAGATCCCGTTCGGGCCGTTCATGATCGTGGGTGCCTTTGCCGCGATCCTCTGGGGCGCTCCTTTGGCAGACCTTTACCTTGATCACGCCCTGCGCTGATTTCGATTGCTCAAGGCGGCCCGGATTCGAGCCGATCCCCCTTCTTGAAGCGACCCAACAAGGGTCACCACGCGGTTAAGCGCCGCCAGTGGGAGGGGAAGCATCGTGGCAGGTCGATCCGCCATCGGTCTCGACATCGGGACCTCAGGCGTACGCGCCGCCGAGCTCTCGTTCGGCAAGGGTCAGGTCACGCTCGAGAAGTTCGGCCAGGTGGCCCTTCCCGAAGGTGCAGTCCGGGACGGCGAGGTGATCGACCCCGACGCGGTAGGTGCGGCCATCAAGCAGCTCTGGAGCCACACCAAGTTCAGCAGCAAGAAGGTTGTCATCGGCGTCGCGAACCAGAAGGTCATCGTCCGTCAGGTCGACCTTCCCTGGATGCCGTCCGACGAGCTGAAGAAGTCGCTGGCCTACCACGTCCAGGACTTCGTCCCCATGCCCGTCGAGCAGGCCGTCCTTGACTTCCACGCCATCGAGGAGCTCACCAGCGACGGCGGTGACCGCGTCATCCGTGGCCTCCTGGTCGCGGCCTCTCGCGACATGGTGCACGCGAGTCTCCAGGCAGTGAAGCTTGCGGGACTCTCGCCGCTCATGGTGGACCTCACCCCGTTCGCGGTCGTCCGGTCGCTCTCCGACCGCGACCACCTCGGCTTGGGCTCGCAGGTCGAGGCACTGGTCGACGTCGGCGCCCGCGTCACGAACATCGTTCTCCACCAGGGTGGCGTCCCGCGGTTCGTCCGCATCCTGCTCATGGGCGGCCAGGACATCACTGATGCCGTCGCCGAGCGGATGGGCGTTCCCCAGGCGCAGGCCGAGGCCATGAAGCAGCAGCTCGGCATCGGCCTTCCCGTCGAGGGAATGGATGCCCAGGCTGCGGCGCGCGTCGTGGAAGCCGTGGGGTCGGCCTTTGTCGACGAGATCCGCGGGTCCCTCGACTACTACCTCGCCTCGAGCGGATCGGCACCGATCTCGCGACTCGTCCTGACCGGTGGGGGTGCCCGCCTCGGCGGTCTCGCCCAGCGTCTGCAGGTCACCACCCGGGTTCCGGTCGAGGTCGGAACTCCCATGCACGGTCTGCACGTAGGCCGCACCGGCCTGTCACCCGAGCAGATCGCCTTCGTCGAGCCGCTGACCGCCGTGCCCGTCGGCCTCGCTCTTGGAGCCGCATCATGAGCACCCTGACCGCGAACCGAATCGGGACACTGCCCGGCGTCAACCTCCTGCCGCCCGAGAT
>JBDUAP010000157.1:0-6736 GCA_040004585.1 Sporichthyaceae bacterium | reverse complement strand
TTCACGGCATTGGTCACGGCCTCGCAGGCGATGAACCAGGCGGTGGCTTCGATGCGCGGTGCATATCGCTGCCCCGGCTCTGCGACATCTATCTGTACCCGGTGCCTCGACGCGAGATCGTCGAGTGCGGCTGCCAGCCCGCCGTCGGCGAGCACCGACGGGTGCAGTCCGTTGGCCAGCTCACGCAGCTCCCGGACCGCGGTCTGGCTCTGCTCGACGCCGATGGTCAGCGCCTCGCGCAACCGGTCCGGCTGGCCGTTGATCAAGGCAGCCTGAAGCTGTGCCGCCAGCGCAAGCAGCCGCTGTTGGGCACCGTCGTGCAAGTCCCGCTCGACCCTGCGCCGCTCGTCCAGCTGCGCACTTGCCAGACGTTGCCTGGACGCGCGCACGTCCTCCAGCTGAAGGGCGACCGCGGCGCGCAACCCGGCGTTGTCGAGCTCGGGCTCGGCCTCCCGAAGCACCGCATCGACCAGCTCCGCCCCCAGCGCGACCGAGGACACGCGCGCCACGGTCCGGCCACCTCGGCGCACGGTCAGGGCGCGCACCGGAACCAGCGCCGGGCGACCCTCGCCGGTCACCCACACCTGCTTGTCGGGCACCCAGTAGGACACCGACAGGTCCTGGTCGTGCAGCGCGTCGCGCAGGACCTGTTCCACCGTCGTGGACGGGTCGGGTGACGCGACGTGGGCACGGAGCATCCGAAGTGCGTCATAGCGGCGTCGGGAGAAGCGGCGGTCAACGATCTCCTGCAGCGTTCGGTGCGCGGGTCTCGCGAGGGTCGCTGCAGCGAGGGTGGCGACGGCGACGGCGACGGTCGAGCTGCCGGCGACCCCGCCGGCGCCTTGACCGAGGAGCACCACGACGCCCACGTAGGTGCCGGCGATGAGGACCGAGAGCAAGAGATAGGACACCGCCTGGGACAGGATGCGGTCAACGTCATAGAGCCGGGTCTTCGCGACCGCTAGTCCGGCGGCGAAAGGCAGCACGGCGACGAAGCCGCCTGAGGCCAGGCTGAGGACGACGTCGTTGTCGGCCTTGGCGGCGATGAACGTGACAACCACGAGGATCGGGACGGGCACCGCGGCGATGCCCAGCCAGAGCAACTGCCGACGTTCTTCGCCTTCCGAGCGGCGATAGCGCTCGACCAGGGAGGCGAACGCGACCAGGACCAGCAGTCCCGTGCCGACACCCGTCACCGATCGGACCTGGAGGAGCGGGTTGCCGCGAAGAGCCTCGATGCCCCACGGGTTCTCGATGTCGCCGAAAGGCGCCTCGAGCGTCGTCGGAGAGATCAGCACGGTCACGAACCAGACCAGACCGATGATCCAGAGAAGCCGCGCGCACCAGGCCCAACGGGCGGAGAGATAGCGACCGGTCGGTGTCACATGGCAGACCAGCCCGATCGCAATGAGCCAGAACACGAACAGACTGCTGGCCAGGACTGCGGCCGAGCCAGCACCCGGGTGATCGCCGCCTGGGTCAGCCACGTCGCCGAGAAGTCCATAGCTCTGTGCCGCGCCAGACGCGGCCACCGACAGTCCCAGGAATGCGAAGAGCCAGCCAGCCGGGTGCTCCGGCCGGCGGGCGAGGAGAATCGCGCCGACCAGGCAGGCGCTGGCTGAAGCCACCAGGTAGACGAGTCCAGGTCCGCCGAGTTGGTGAAGGTCGGGGCGCCCGACCTGACTGAGCCGATGGTCGATGGCGCCCATGACTGCCACCGCGGAGAACCAGCCGAGCAGCGTTGCGGCAGCCGCGACGACGGGCAGGGGATAGCGCGCAGGTCGGACCAGCACGCGACGAGCATCGCATCGATGACGGCCCGTCACGTCAGGGTTAGCCCTAGTGGCCAAGGGGGTGGAGGCCCCGTCGCGGCAGCGGGCGCGGCACAGGGATCGTCATGGGAGAGAGCAGCCGAGAGCGCTGCGGACAGTGAGGAACGCGACATGGACGAGACCACCCGACCCCGACTGACACCGACGATCGCCGTCCTGCTCATCGGGGCACCCGTGCTGATGGCCGTTGGGCGCCTGTTGCTGGTGCCGTTCAACGACCAGGGCTGGGACGCCCAGCTCACCGAGGCAGCCGCTCACCAGAGCCGCTCGGACGCAGGCTGGCTCATCGCGATGGCCGCGAGCGGGTTGCTCGGTGCCGCAGCCCTGGCGTTGGCGTGGGTGTTGCACGTCGCCGGGCGGACACGGGCCGCGGCTTTCACCGCGGTCACCACCGCGCTCGGCTGGGCCGGCTCTGCCGGCATCTGCGCCGGCGGGATCTTGCTCAGCTATCAGGGAAAGGCGCCCGACCGCGCCGTCCAGGTGCAGCTGCTGCGCGACTTCAACAGCGGACACAGCGCCTTCATCTTCCTGCTCTGTGTCGTTGCGGCCATCGGCTACGTCGTGCTCGCCGTCGAGCTTGTCCGCAGCGGCCTGGTGGGCAAGGGCGTCGCGATCCTGATCGGAGTCGGTGGAGTTGGGACGCTGCTGACGATGCCTGGGCCGATGAAGTCCCTGCTCGTCTTGGCCGCGCTCGTCCTGCTCGCCGGTCAAGCCCTCGCCGTCCGGGCGGTGGGAGTCACTACGACGACGGACTCCAAGCCGGTCTGGGAGTCGGTCAGCCCCTGAGGGCGGTAGGGCCGAGCGCGCAGGACATTCGAGGGTGGAGACGAGGGGACTCGAACCCCTAACCCCCGCCTTGCAAAGGCGGTGCTCTGCCAGTTGAGCCACGTCCCCGGGAGCAGGCTCCAGGTTACGCCAGCGCGTCGAATGCCACGCGATGGGCAGGAACGAGCAATGAAGACGTTCCGACGCGACGGGCTGCGATTCGACGTCACCGATCGGGGGCCACGCCAGGGTCCGGCGGTCGTCTGCCTGCACGGGTTCCCGCAGGACTCCACGTCGTACGACGAGGTCGCGCCGCTGCTGGTCGAGCAGGGGATGCGGGTCCTGGCGCCCGACCAGCGCGGTTACTCACCCGGCGCCCGCCCCAGCGAGCGGTCCGCCTACGCCGTCCCCGAGCTGGTCGCCGATGTGCTGTCGCTGCTGGACACCGCCGGCATCGACGCGGCGCATGTGGTCGGGCACGACTGGGGCGGAGCGGTGGCCTGGGCACTGGCTGGACGCCACCCCGACCGGGTGCGGTCGGTGACAGCGCTGTCCACACCGCACCCGGGAGCGCTGCAGGCGGCCGCTCTGCGCAGCTCGCAGGCCGCGCGCTCGGCGTACATGGCCTTCTTCGCGCTGCCGTGGCTGCCCGAGACCGTCGCTCTCGCCGGCAGCGGTCACCTGCTGCGGTCCGGGTTGCGCGCCTCCGGGCTCCCGGCCTCCCAGGCCGACCACTACGCGGAGCGGATGTCCGAGCCCGGGGCTCTCACCGCCGCCCTGGGCTGGTACCGCGCGATCCCCGCCTCCCGGGGCTACGGCGCCGGTCGCATCCGGGTGCCGACGGGCTACCTCTGGGGGTCACGGGACCCCTTCTTCGCGCGAGCTGCCGCCGAAGGGACGAGGGACTTCGTGACCGCTCCGTTCACTGCCCGCGAGCTGCCCGACGCCGGGCACTGGCTGCCGGAGACCCGGCCGGACGAGGTCGCCGAGCTGGTGCTCGAGGTCGCCGCAGACGCGTCGGCCGGACCTCAGCGGTAAGGGTCGTCGGTGGCCTCGGCCCAGAGATCGCCTTCAGTGCGCTCGGCGGCCGCCTTGCGGTAGGCAATAAGCGCGCCGCCGACGACTGCCGCGGCGAGAAGCAGCTTCTTCATGTCGATCCTCCACACGCCGAGTGGGTGATTTCGGTGGGCCTAAGTGGATTTGAACCACTGACCTCTGCCTTATCAGGGCAGCGCTCTAACCAGCTGAGCTATAGGCCCTTTGCGCGTCGGACGAGCCTATCTCAGGCGTCCTCGGTGAGGGTCACGTGCAGGCCGCCGACGAGGCTGGCCGCCAGGTTGTAGAGGAAGGCTCCGAGGGTGCACAGCGCGGTCATCAGGATGACGTTGATCCCGGTGAGCAACGCGGTCAGCGTCATCACGCGCTGGAAACCGACATAGCTGAGGATGTCGAAGCCCTGGGCGGTGTCGCGTTCGCGGGTCACGCTCTCCACGGTCTCGCCCACCGACGTGAAGACGCCCATCGAGTCCAGCACCGACCACAGCACGGCCACGGCGACCAGCGCCACGATCGCCAGCGCGATGGACAGCAGGAACGACAGCTTCATCACCGACCACGGGTCGACCCGGCCGAGCACGAGCCTGGCCTTGCGAGGGCCCCGGTAGCCGCCGGTGGCCGGGCGGGCGGGCGCCGCGGAGGTCACGTCGGGGACGGGGGGCATGGTTGCCGTGGGTTGACCACCCGCTGTGCGCCACGCGTCGTGGCCAGGAGCGCTGGAGCTCACACGTCCGTCCCCTCATCGCCGGGAATCCCGGTGGTGCCGTCGAGGCCGTCCGCTGGGGCCACATCGGCCAGCGAATCGTCCTCGGCGACGACTGCACGCTCGGCGTTGCGAGCGATCGCTACCACGGTGTCCCCCTCATCGAGGGAGATGAACCGCACGCCCATGGTGACACGCCCGGTGATATTTACCTCCTCAACGGCGACACGCGTGACTCCGCCGCTGGCCTTGATCGAGAAAACCTCGTCATTCTCGTCGACCACGCTGGCACCGACCAGCGACCCGCGGGCCTCGGAGAACTTCATGGCCTGTACGCCGAGGCCGCCCCGGTTCTGCAGGCGGTAGTCCTCGACCGCGGCCCGCTTCGCGTAGCCCCCGTCGGTGACCGTGAACACGGTCGCGCCGGGGCGGGCGACGTCCATGGCAAGCAGCTCGTCGCCGCCGCGGAACCGCATGCCCACCACGCCGGAGGTGGCCCGGCCCATCGGCCGCAGCGCCTCGTCGCTCGCGGTGAACTTCACCGACATCGCCTTACGGCTGACGAGCAGAAGCTCATCCTCCGGGCCGACCAGCCGCGCCGAGATGAGCTCATCGCTGCCGCCTTCGCCTTCGGCATCCTCGCGCAGGTTGATGGCGATCAGGCCGCCGGTGCGGTTGGAGTCGTACTCGGTCAGCCGGGTCTTCTTCACCATGCCGCGCTTGGTGGCGAGCACGAGGTAAGGAGAGACCTCGTAGTCCTTGAGGTCGATCACCTGGGCGATCGTCTCGTCGGGCTGGAACGCGAGCAGGTTCGCGACGTGCTGGCCACGGGCGTCGCGCCCTGCCTCGGGCAGCTGGTAGGCCTTAGCGCGGTAGACCCGGCCCTTGTTCGTGAAGAACAGGATCCAGTGGTGGGTCGTCGTGACGAAGAAGTGCTCGACCAGGTCGTCCTGGCGAAGGGCTGCGCCGCGGACGCCCTTGCCGCCGCGGCGCTGGGCGCGGTAGAGGTCGGTCTTGGTCCGCTTCGCGTAGCCGCCCCGGGTGATCGTGACGACCACGTCCTCCTCGGGGATGAAGTCCTCGGCGGACATGTCCCCGTCGTACGGGACGAGCTGGGTGCGTCGCTCGTCGCCGAACTTCTCGACGATCTCCGCGAGCTCCTCACTGACGATCTCGCGCTGACGCTCCGGTGACGCGAGGATCGCGGTGTACCCCTCGATCGCGAGCATCAGCTCCTCGTAGCGGTCGAGCAGCTCCTGGCGCTCCAGCGCGGCGAGCCGGCGCAGCTGCATGTTGAGGATCTCGGTGGCCTGCAGCTCGTCGATCTCGAGGAGCTGGATCAGGCCTTCGCGGGCATCGTCGGCGGAGGCACTCGCGCGGATGAGTGCGACGACCTCGTCGATGCGGTCAAGGGCCTTGAGCAGACCGCGCAGGATGTGGGCGCGCTCCTCGGCCCTGCGCAGCCGGAACTGCGTGCGCCGGACGATGACCTCGATCTGGTGGGTCACCCAGTGGCGCACAAACGCGTCGAGCGACAACGTGCGCGGCACGCCGTCGACCAACGCGAGCATGTTGCAGCCGAACGTGTCCTGCAGCTGCGTGTGCTTGTAGAGGTTGTTCCGCACGACGCTGGCAACGGCGTCACGCTTGAGGACGACGACCAGACGCATGCCCGTGCGCGACGACGAGTCGTCGCGGAGGTCGGCGATGCCCTGCACCTTGCCGGAGTCGGCGAGCTCGGCGATCTTGCGCGCCAACGCATCGGGGTTGACCTGGTAGGGCAGCTCGGTGATGACGAGGATCGTGCGGCCGCGGGAGTCTTCCTCCACCTCGACGACGGCCCGCATCGTGACGGAGCCGCGGCCGGTGCGGTAGGCGTCGTCGATGCCGCGGGTGCCGACGATCAGCCCCTTGGTGGGGAAGTCGGGCCCCTTGACGCGCGCGAGTAGGGCCTCGAGGAGCTCCTCGTTTGATGCGGTCGGGTTGTCGAGATGCCACTGCACACCGGACGCGACCTCGCGCAGGTTGTGTGGCGGGATGTTCGTGGCCATGCCGACCGCGATGCCGCCCGAACCGTTGACGAGCAGGTTGGGGAATCGCGCCGGCAGCACCGCCGGCTCCTGCTGGCGACCGTCGTAGTTGGGGTTGAAGTCGACCGTCTCCTGGTCGATGTCGCGCACCATGTCCATCGCGAGCGGCGCCAACCGGCATTCGGTGTAGCGCATAGCTGCTTGGCGGTCGTCGCCGGGCGAGCCGAAGTTGCCCTGGCTCTGCACGAGCGGGTAGCGCAGTGACCACGGCTGGCCGAGTCGCACCAACGTGTCGTAGATCGCGGTGTCGCCGTGCGGGTGGTACTGACCCATCACGTCACCGACGACGC
>JBDUAP010000156.1:0-6754 GCA_040004585.1 Sporichthyaceae bacterium | reverse complement strand
GCGAACAGCAGCAGCGCAGCAACGGGAAGCGAGCGTGAGTGTCAGCCACCTACCGGAACGACTGTCGCCCACCTACCGGAACCGCGTCCGCGACCTGTCAGGCAGGAACCGGAACCAAGGTGTCAAGCATGAACCGGAGTTCCACAGTCCCTGACCGATGGGCATAGCCCGCCGCCACCATCCCAAACACGACGCAGAGGCCGCCGCACCTTCGTGCGACAGCCTCTGACCTGCACTTTCGTTGGTAGCGGGGGCAGGATTTGAACCTGCGACCTCTGGGTTATGAGCCCAGCGAGCTACCGAGCTGCTCCACCCCGCGTCGGAGTACACCGCAAAGCCTACGTCAGCCCCTGGGGGCCCGCAAATGCCGGCCGACGGCCGCGCCGGGCTTACTGGGTGGGCGAGGGAGACGGGGACGGGGACGCCACGCCTGCTCCCGAGCCGGACTTTCCCTCCGCGGCCACGGCCCGCTTGATGGCGTCCTCGAGTCGGGTCTGTGCCCGCCCGTACGCCGCGAAGTCGTTGGCCTTCAGCGCGGCCTGCGCGTCGCCAAGGGCGGCCTGCGCGTCGGCGAGCGCCGCCCGCAGCGCCGCGTTGTCCCCCGTGCCGGGTGCTGCCGTGCCGCTTGGCGTTGGCGTCGGTGTGCCGCCCGGCGTTGGAGGAATCTCACCCGTGTTGACGCCGGAGGCGCCGGCGAAGACCGTGTCGAGCGCCGCCTGCAGGGTGTCCTCGAACGCGATCTTGTCGCCGAAGGACACCAACACCTTGCGCAGCAACGGGAACGCGGTCGTGGTGGACGCTTGCACATATACGGGCTCGACGTAGAGCAGACCGCCACCAACCGGCAGGGTCAACAGGTTGCCGTAGACGACGTCGGACGCGCCGCGCTCCAGGATGTTGATCTCGGTCGCCACCTTGTCGTTGGACGAGAAGGCGTTCTGCACCTGGGACGGGCCGTTGATCTGCACCGAGCGGGGCAGCTGCAACACGCGCAGCTTCCCGTAGTCGCTCCCCGGGTCAGCGTTGACGGACATGAAGCCGACCAGGTTCTCGCGGGCGCCGGTCGGCACGAACGTGGTCGTGAGCGAGAACGTTGGCGCGGTCTGCCCGGGCATCTGGAGGGTCAGGAAGTACGGCGGCTGCAGCTTGGCACCGCGACGGGTGGGATCCAGCGGCACCCGCCAGAAGTCACCGCCGTTGTAGAACGCCTGCGGGTTGGTCACGTGGTAGCGCGCGAACAGCGTCCGCTGGACCTTGAACAGGTCCTCGGGATAGCGCAAGTGTTCCATCAGGCTCTCGCCGATGGCCGACCGCGGCTTCACCGTGCCCGGGAACGCCTTCATCCAGGTCTTGAGCACCGGGTCCTCGGTGTCCCACTGATACAACGAGACCGTGCCGTCGAAGGCGTCGACGGTCGCCTTGACCGAGTTGCGGATGTAGTTGACCCTCGCCACCGGAGTGACCAGGGCCGTCGACGTCGTCGTGAGCGAGTCGGTCGTCACGTCCTCGAGGGTGCTGCGCGTCGCGTAGGGGTAGCCGTTGGTGGTGGTGTAGCCATCGACGATCCACTGGATCTTGCCGTCGATCACGGCGGGGTACGGGTCGCCATCCAGCGTCAGCCAGGGTGCGACCTCTTCCACCCGCTGCTTGGGCTTGCGGTTGTAGAGGATGCGCGACTCGGAGGTCACTCGGTCCGAGAGCAGGAGGTTGGCCTCCTGGTACTTGCTCGCAAAGAGCAGCTTGCGCCACGTGGAACCGATCGCGACGCCGCCCTTGCCCGCGTAGGTGTTGTTGGACTGGCCCGTCCCCGTCGCATCGTCGGGGAAGTCCAGCTCGACCGGCGCGGCGCCCTTCTTACCGCCGACGATGCTGTAGGTCGGTGACTCCTCGCCGAAGTAGATCCGCGGCTGGAACGTCCCGAGCTTCCCCTGCGGCGGGATGTTGGACGAGACGAACGACGGCCGACCCTGGATGGCCACGTTGCCCAGCGCCGCGACGAAACCGAACCCGTGCGTGTAGACGGTGTGGTCATTGATCCAGTTGCGCTGCTCGGCCGGCAGACCGTTGAGGTCGAGCTCACGGACGGCCGCCACCAGGTCACGAGCCTCGGAGTCAACGGTGTAGCGGTCGACGTCCAATGACGGCGGGAAGTCGTAGTAGGCACGGATCTGCTGCAGGTTGCGGTACGTCGGGCTGAGCACCGCAGGGTCGAGAAGGCGGATGCTGGCGGTGGTGTCGGAGTCGGCGCGCAGCTGACCGGCCGTCACATCGGTCTTGGCTGAGTAGTCCTGCACGTCGACGTCGTCGATGTTGTAAGCCGTACGGGTGGCCTCGATGTTGCGCTGGATGTAGGGGGCCTCCCGATCCGGCTCGGCCGGCTTGACCTGGAAACGCTGGACCACAGCCGGGTAGACACCGCCGACGAGCAGCGCGGACAGCAGGAGGAGGCCGACACCCAGACCCGGCAGGAGCCAGGTGCGGCGGACGATGTTGGTGAAGAACAAGATCGCGCAGATAAGCGCGATGGCCGACAGCGTCAGTTTGCCGAACAGCACGGCTTGGACGTCGGTGTAGGTGAGCCCGGTGAAGTCCGCCTTCCCGATCCGGTCGTCCTTCACGGCGAGGCTGTAGCGGTCCAGCCAGTAGGCGATGGCCTTGAGAAGGACGAACGTGCCGAGCAGGACCGACAGGTGCACGCGCGCGGCGGGGGTGGCGCGCTCCCCGAACGACGCCTGCAGGCGAAGCCCGCCGTACAGGTAGTGGGTGATTGCGGCCGCGATCAGGGACAGGAGCACGGTCGCAAACGCGAAGCTCAGCACGAACCGGTACCACGGCAGGTCGAACGTGAAGAACGAGATGTCCATGCCGAACTGCGGGTCCTTGACCCCGAACGACACCCCGTTGCGCCACTGCATGTAGGTCCGCCACTCGCTGGACGCACTGGACCCGGCGATCAGACCGAGCAGCGCGACGATCGCCAGCACCACGTAGCGGCGGTACGGGTCGATTGCCATCCGGTAGCGGTCGAGCTCCTGCTGGCCGGGGATCAACGCCTGGTACGCCGGCCGGGTCCGCCAGGCCACGACGAAGTTCACGGCGACGGCCGCAGCGAAGAGAGCGCCGAACACGAGGAACAGCAGCGTCTTGGTGGAGAGCTCTTTGGTGAAGACGGAGCTGTATCCGACCGACTTGAACCACAGGAAGTTGGTGTAGATGCCGGTGAAGATGCTGAAGATGAGCAGCAGGACGCCGGCGATGATGACCGTAGGCAGCAACGCGCGGCCACGACGGCGCCCCCGTGTCGCCGTCGGACGGCGAGGGGGGCCCGTGGCGCCGGACATCTCAAAGCTCACGTGTGGCGTTCCTTCGGGTTCTGCGAGGGACCGCGGTGGCCCTCGTCCGGTCAACCTACCGAGCCGCAGCGGGAGTTCCCACCACGGCGTACGGATCGTCGTGGCGTGATGCAGGATCGATACATGCCGGGTCCGGAGACGAACACGCGACTCACGCGGGTTGCCGTGAACATCGAGCGGCACGTCGCGGCCGGCGGCTGGGACCAGCCGCCGCACCTCTACGCGCTCGTCGAGACGGCTGACCTGCTGCGCCGGGAGCCTCAGCTCGCCGGAGAGCTGGGCGTGATCGAGGCGCCGCCCGGTGACCTCACCCCCGTCGACCAGGGGGAGCTGCCGGCCCACGACTCGATCGACGACCTGCTCGGGGGCATCGCCTGGGCTCCGGAGGTGCTCGGGACCGCCCTCGCGGTGGAACGGCTGATGCTGCCGCCGAACGAGGAGGAACAGCTTCCCGAGGATGAGGGCGAGGCGTTGCGCTGGGTGGCCGAGCACCCGAGCCGGCAGGAGGTGCGGTTGGTGGTCGTCGTGCTGCGTGACGGTTCCCGCGCGGCAGCACTGCGGATGCGCTCCCACGACGACGAGCAGGCCGTGCTGAGCGGGCCCGACCTGGTCCCGACTCTCGCCGACGCCCTCGGCGCGACGCTGGCCGACTGAGCAGTCAGCCGGTGCAGGCCGGCAGGTCGGCGGTGCCCTTCGTCCGCAAGGCGTCCAGCGCGGCGACTGCCGTCTGCAACGACGTCACCTTGACCAGACGCAGCCCGCCGGGAGCCGTCTGCGCCGCCTCGGCACAGTTCTCCTCGGGAACGAGGAACACCCTGGCGCCGGCGTTCTTGGCCCCGATCATCTTCTGCGGGATCCCGCCGATCGCTCCGACACTGCCCGCATCGTCGATGGTGCCGGTGCCCGCCACGTGGCGCCCGCCCGTGAGCGGCCCCGGCGTGAGCTTGTCGACGATTCCCAGCGCGAACATCAGTCCCGCGCTGGGCCCGCCGACATCGCGCAGCGAGATTTGGACCTTGAACGGGTAGGTGGCGTCGTCGCGGGTGATGATGCCGACGATGGCGCGCCCGTCGTCAGCGGCGATCGTCGTCACCGTCGCCTCGACCCGCTTCCCGCCGCGCTGCACGGTGATGCGCACCGGGTCCCCCGGCTTGTGCGCGGTGATCAGGTCACGCAGGCGGGACCCGCCCATCGCCGGGTTGCCGTCGATCTCGAGCACGGCGTCCCCGGGCCGGAGTTTTCCCTTCGCTGGCGAGCCGGGCGAGATCTGGTCCACGACCACCCGCGTCGTGACAGGGATGCCGAGCTCGCGCAGCGCCGAGGTGGTCGCGTTCTCCTGCGACTCGGTCATCTCCGCCGCGCTCTGCTTCTGTGCCTCCTCGGCTGTCTCCCCGGGCGGATAGACCTGCTCCTCGGGCACGATCGCAACCTTGTCGTCCAGCCAGCCACTCAGAGCGGTGAAGATGTCCATCCGCTGACGCGGGCCGCCGAGCACCGACACCGTGGTCAGGTCCAGGTGGCCGTCCGTCGGATACGTCGCATGCCCATCGATCCGGATCAGTTCGACCTTGCCGACCTTGCCGAGGGTGTCGGTGGTCGGACCAGGGCTCAGCGCGACGTACGGGACGGGGAGCAGTGCGGCCACTGCGGCGAGGACCACGACAAGAAACCCCGCGACAGCCAGCGTGAGAACGCGGGGTGACATGACGGACAGCCTACGAGTCGGCGCGGTTGCGGTTGCTGCGGCGCTCGTGGCCCCGCCGCCGATCCGGGATGCGGTTCGTCGACGGGTCGCCAGACCGGCGGTCGAACGCGGCCTTGAAGCGTTCCCGCTCCTCGAGCGAGTCGTGAACGTCGACAGGCGGGCGCGTTCGGGTCGCCCACATCACCCACAAGACCGCCAGGAGCACAGCGACGACCGGAATGGCCAGCCACACGAGAGCCGACATCACAACCCCACCCATTCCTGCGAACCGTCGGCGAACACCTGGTTCTTCCAGATCGGGACCGTCGCCTTGAGCTCGTCGATGAATGCCCGGCAGGCCGCGAAGGCCTCCGCGCGATGCGGGCAGGACGCCGCCACAACCACAGCGAGATCACCGACGACGAGGTCACCGACCCGGTGCACCGCTGCGAGCGCCGTGACCGGGTGCATGGCCGCGACGTGCTCAGCCACCTCGCGTAGAGCAACATCGACCGTCGTGTGGGCCGAGTAGCCCAGCGTCTCGACCGCCTTGCCGTCGTCGGCATCGCGCACCGACCCCACAAACACCACGGTGCCGCCGGAGACCGGGTCGGACACCGCAGCGAGAACCTCGTCCACCGAGAGAGCGGTTTCGCGAACACCGAGCAGGCGGATGGCGGCAGCACCACCTGATTCGACAGTCACGTCACTCATCCTCGCCTCTTCCTGCGGGCCCGGCGGACCAGGGCGGCGGTGCCGACCACCGCCACTGCGGCACCGGCGGCTCCGATCGTCGCGTCGCGCCGACCCACGCGGCGAGCGGCGACCGCGTGGTACCCGCTCACCTGCTCCAACAGGACGCCGAGCGCAGTCGGATTGTCGTACGTCGGTCGCCACCCAGCCTCGCGCAGCCTCGTCGAGGGCACCACCCACGGATGCATGACATATTGCAGGTCGCTCGCTGGTGCCGGGATCACACCCAGCCGGTGTAGCCGGCCAGCGGTGGCGAGCGCGACCGAGGACGGCAGCTCGATCCGCCGCATCCCCGTGATGGTCTCCACCTCCGACTGCTCGAGCCAGCCGTCGCAGCCGACGGTCACCGCGCCGGTCACCCTCCCCAACGCGGCGAGGGTGACCGCAGCCGCGAGGTCGTCGACGTGGCAGAACTGCCACTTCGGCTCCGTGCCGCGCACAACCAGCAACCGGGGCGCCTCGAAGTGGCGGGTCAGCACGCTGTCGACACCGGGCCCGACCACAGCGGCCGGGCGCAGGACCGTGACCTCCAGCCCCCGATGCGTGCGCGGAGCCTGCGCGGCGAGGCGCTCGATCTCGATCAGGTCACCGATCAGCGCTCCGTCGGGAACCGCGTGCAAGGGCGCGTCCTCGTCGAGCGGAATCGCGTTCTGCGGCAGCGCGCCGTAGACCATCGCCGACGTGCACAGCACAACACGGCGGACGCCGGCCGCGGCCGCCGCGGTCAGCACCGTCTGGGTGCCGCGGACGTTGCGCGACTTCTGACCCTGCCCGCCAGGCCCGCCATGCCCCTTGTCGCCGACCCCGAGGTCTAGCGCCAGGTGCACCACGGTGTCCACGTTGCCCAGGCGCGCGGCGATGCCCGGGTCACAGACGTCGTGCACCCGCCAGGTGGCGCCTTCCACGTGGCCGCGACGGTCATCGATGCCGATCACCTTGCCCACCGCGGGGTCAGCGGCCAGCG
>JBDUAP010000155.1:0-6803 GCA_040004585.1 Sporichthyaceae bacterium | reverse complement strand
GGACATGCTCCGAACCTACCGGCGGGACCTAGACGGGCACCACGTTGACCAGCCGGGGCGGGCGCACGATCACCGTGCGTATCTCCCGGCCGTCCAGTGCACGGCGTACGGCCTCGGATCCGAGCGCCAGCTCGCGCAGCTCGTCCGCACCGATCGACGGCGGCACCTCGAGCTTGTCTCGCACCTTCCCAGCTACTTGCACGACGCAGGTGACCGACTCCTGGACCAGGAGTGACTCGTCCAGCACCGGCCACCCGGCCAGCGCCACCGTCGGCGGGTGTCCGAGCCGCGCCCACATCTCCTCGGCGGTGTAGGGCGTGAACAGCGACAGCAGTACGGCGACGACCTCCGCCGCCTCGCGCACGGCAGGGTCGGCCGGACCACTGCCGGAGTCGATAGCCTTGCGAGTCGCGTTGACCAGCTCCATCACCCGGGCCACCGCGACGTTGAACCGGAAGGTCTCGATCGCCCTGCTGACCTCGTCGATGGCGTGGTGTGTTGCCTTGCGCAGTGTCTCGTCGCCCGTGGTCGGGTCGACGCCAACGGGCGAGGTCACGTCGCCGGAGAGCCGCCACGCACGCGCCAGGAAGCGGGCTGATCCGTGCGCCGACATGTCGGCCCAGTCGATGTCCTCTTCCGGCGGACCGGCGAACACCATGGTCAGCCGCACCGCGTCGACACCATGGGCGGCCAGCTCGTCGGAGAGCCGCACGAGGTTGCCACGCGACTTCGACATCGCCGAGCCGTTCATGATGACCATGCCCTGGTTCAGCAACCGCTGGAACGGCTCGGTGAACGTCACCATGCCCAGGTCGTAGAGCACCTTCGTGAAGAAGCGCGCGTACAGCAGGTGCAGGATCGCATGCTCCACGCCGCCGACGTACTGCTCGACGGGCAGCCAGCGCGCCACGTCGTCCGGGTGGAAGGGAACGTCGGCTCGGTCGACGGAGGCGAAGCGAAGGAAGTACCACGACGAGTCGACGAACGTGTCCATCGTGTCGGTGTCGCGACGCGCTGGACCCTCACAGCGCGGGCAGTTGACGTTCACCCACTTCTCCGCCGCGCCCAGCGGCGAGGTGCCCTTCGGCCGCAGGTCCAGTCCCTCTGCAGGGGGCAGCGTGACCGGCAGTTGGTCGTTCGGAACGGGGACCTCGCCGCAGGCGGGGCAGTGGATGATCGGGATGGGCGTGCCCCAGTAGCGCTGGCGAGAGATCAGCCAGTCGCGCAGGCGGTAGTTGACGGTCGCCCGGCCCAGGCCGCGCTCGGCCAGCTGCTCGGTGATGCGGGCGATCGCCTCTTCCTTGCCCAGCCCGTCCAGCGGACCGGAGTTCACCATCACCCCGTCGCCGGTCGTGGCCACGCCCGTGTCAGCCGGGTCGTCGTCACCCGTGTCGAGGACCACCCGGACCGGCAGGTCGAACGTGCGGGCAAAGTCCAGGTCACGCTGGTCGTGCGCCGGGACGGCCATGATGGCGCCGGTGCCGTAGTCGGCCAGCACGTAATCCGCAGCCCAGATGGGCAGCCGCTCGTCGTTCACCGGGTTGATGGCATAGCGGTGAAGGAAGACGCCGGTCTTCTCGCGGTCGGCCGACAGCCGCTCGATCTCGCTCTCGCCGCCGACCTTCTCGACGTACTCCCTGAACTCCTGCTCGGCAGGTGAGCCCGCCGCCAGCTCGGCCGCCAGGTCGCTGTCGGCCGCGACGACGAAGAACGTGGCGCCGTACAGCGTGTCCGGCCGGGTCGTGTAGATCGTGACCGGCTCGTCACGGCCCTCGATCTCGAACACGACATCGGCGCCGGTCGAGCGACCGATCCAGTTGCGCTGCATGGTCAGGACCTTGTCGGGCCATTTCCCTTCCAGCGCAGCCATGTCGTCCAGCAGACGGTCGGCATAGTCCGTGATCTTGAAGTACCACTGGGTCAGCTTCTTCTTGACGACCGGGGTGTCGCATCGCTCGCACCGACCGCCGATGACCTGCTCGTTGGCCAGCACGGTCTGGTCGTTCGGACACCAGTTGACCTGCGACGGGCGGCGGTAGGCCAGGCCCTTCTCGAAGAAGCGCAGGAACAACCACTGGTTCCACTTGTAGTACTCGGGGTCCGACGTGTGCAGGACCCGATCCCAGTCGAACGAGCAGGCGTAGCGGCGCATCGACTCCCGCTGCATGGCGATGTTCTGGTAGGTCCACTCACGGGGGTCGATGCCGCGCGCGATGGCTGCGTTCTCGGCCGGCAGCCCGAAGGAGTCCCAGCCGATCGGATGCATGACGTTGAACCCGCGCTGTACCCAGTAACGCGCGACGACGTCACCCAGAGCGTAGGCCTCCGCGTGGCCCATGTGCAGGTCGCCGGAGGGATACGGGAACATGTCGAGGATGTACTTCTTCGGCCGCGGGTCGTCGGGATTGCCGGAGCGGAACGGCGCCAGCTCGTCCCACACCGGCAGCCACTTGTCCTGCACTGCCTGCACGTCGTAGGTCTCCCGCGGCGGGCCGCCATGGGCATGGCCGTCGGTGCCGATGTCCTCGGTCGCCTCTGTCATCTCGCGCCTCGTCGTTGGTTCGGGTCCGGACATGAGAAAACCCCTCGCTCAGGAGGGGTCGCCGCGCTGACGGTGGTGCGTAGGTCAGCGCGGCCCGATAAGGAGCAGTCCGGCTCGCACAGTCTCCACCTTACCCCGCGCGGAGCCGGGAGGGCTCGGCGGTTACTCGGCTGACGCAGGCCGCGGTGAGGGCGACTGGCCCTCCCGTCGCAGCGAGCGCCGCAGCCGCATCTCCTGGTCGGCTTTGCCGAGCAGGGTGTCCAGGCTGCCGGCGTCCCATGGCGCGAGCATCGCTCCCCCGGCGCTGACGCGGGCGGACCAGGCCGACTCGGGCACCGGCGGATGCAGCGACACCGTCTCGCGGACGCGTCGCTCCAGCTCGAGGGGTGCCATCCCCGGCCCCGGTCCCACGAGGCAGAACTCGTCGCCGCCCCACCGGGCCACGATGTCGGTCGACCGGGTCACACTGCGGATTGCGTCACCGACAGCCACGACCACCTCGTCGCCGGCGGCGTGGCCGAGCGCGTCGTTGACCGACTTGAGGTGGTCGATGTCGATGAAGATGCAGTGCACAGCGTCACCCTGCCGACGGGCGTGCTCGACGATCTGGCCGCCGACCATCGCCAGCCCGCGCCGGTTGGCCAGACCCGTGAGGTGGTCACGCACCGCCGACGACTCAGCCTGTTCTTGCGCCTCGGCCAGGTCACCGATGGCCCGGCGGACCACGCGGTTGATCGCCACGGACAGGACGGTGGCAAGGACCATCCCAGTCGTGTAGTAGCCCCACTGCGGGCTCGGACCGACGGTCGCAGCGCCTACGGCCCAGACCCCCCATGCCAGGTAGACGGTCGCGATGAACCAACGCATCGACAGCAGCGCGGCGCCCGCAGCTACGACCGCCAGCATCACGTAGGTCGTCTCTCGCGGCTCGGCGGCCACGACAAGGTGCACCACGGCGTTGCCCACAATGACACCGATGATCAGCGCGGTGATCGGATGCGCGACGCTCTGGTCGAGGAGGCGGGTGCGAAGGACCAGCCACAGGACTCCCAGCGCGAGGCTGGTGCCGGCAGCGGTGGCCACCATGATCAGCCGGGTGGTGCCGGCCAGGACGAGCAGGTGCTGGATGGCTAGAAGCCCGTAGGCGACTCCCGTGCCGCCAGAGACCCAGGGCAGCACTCGCCACACGGCTGCGTCGCAGACGTCGTCGGCAGGAGGCGGCACGTTGAGTTTCTCGACATCACCGCCCCGGCTCTTGACCACGCGGCCACCGTACGGCGTCCAGCCGCACCGGTGGGCGTACCTCGTGAAATGCGGCCGTCCGGGTGGTCACCCGGCGTACACATCCACCTCGGTGGCCTTGGCGGACAGCCATACCTGCTGACCTGGGCGCAGCTGCAGCTCGGCAACAGCCGCGGCAGTGAGGTCGACCAGTGCGTCCGGCTGACCGTCGATCCTGGCGCGGACGCGGTCGGCGAGCATCTCCAGACCGATGACCGTTCCGGCCCAGACGTTGCGGGGACTGGCGTGGTGCGGCCGCTCCGTCTGCAGTGCTATCGCGCTCGGTCGGACCGCGACCAGGACGTCTGTCCCAGTCGCGGGCAGCGGGGTGTCCGGCGCTGCGGTCAATGCTCCCCCGGCGTGCAGACGCACGGTCCCGTCCGCCGAAATGAGGGTCCCCGGGTAGAGGTTGAGCCCGACCAGGCGCGCGACGTACTGGGTGGCGGGCCGCTGGGCAACCTCGGCCGGGGTTCCCTGCTGGACCACCCGCCCGTCCTCGATGACCAGCAGGCGGTCCGTCATCACCATTGCTTCGAGTGGGTCGTGCGTCACCAGCAGGATGGGGCCGGAGAAGGTGGCGAGATGGCGGCGCAGCTCGGCGCGGACGTCCAACCGGGTCCGGGCGTCCAGCGCCGAGAGCGGCTCGTCGAGCAGAAGCAGTCCCGGATCGGTCGCCAAGGCGCGTGCCAGCGCCACCCGTTGAGCTTGCCCACCAGAGAGTTGCGCCGGCTTGCGCGACGCCAAGGCCATCAGGTCCAGCTGGGCCAGATATGCGTCGGCACGCCGACGGGCCTGGCGGCGGCTGAATCCTCTCGATCGTGATGCGAAGGCGACGTTGTCGCGGACCCCGAGGTGCGGGAAGAGCCGGTAGTTCTGGAACACCAGCCCGACCGGGCGCAGCTCGGCCGGTACGAATGTTCCGGTGGCTGCGTCGTCGAGGACAGTGCCACCCAGCCGGATGCTGCCCTCAGCAACGGCGGTCAGCCCCGACAGTGCACGCAACAGGGTCGTCTTGCCCGCACCGTTGGGGCCCAGCACTCCCAAGACCTCGCCGGGCGCGACCGTGAGAGTGATCTCCAGGGTGAACGTGCCGCGGCGGACAACACCATCCATCTGCAGCGCTCCCGGCGGATGGGCGGCACCGGCGGGCAGCTCCTCGGCGACGCTCACGCCACCGAGCCGGTATTGAGCCACTTGTCTCGCAGCGCAACGAGGACAGCGATCGAGACGGCCAGCAGGACGAGGGAGAGGGCGATGGCCGCCTTGGGATCGTTCTCGAGGGCGAGGTAAACAGCGATCGGCATGGTCTGCGTGCGGCCCGGAAAGTTGCCCGCGAACGTGATCGTGGCGCCGAACTCGCCCAGCGCCCGGGCCCAGCACAGCACCGACCCGGCCACCAGCGACGGGCCGATCAGCGGAAGGGTGACACGGCGGAACACGGTCAGCCGGGACGCTCCCAGGGTTGCAGCCGCCTCTTCGTAGTCACGGTCAGCCGTGCGAAAAGCCCCCTCGACGGTGATGACGAGGAACGGCATCGCCACGAACGTCTCGGCGACCACGACGCCGACGGTTGTGAACGGCAGGGTGAAGCCGAACCACACGTCGAGGTACTCCCCCACGAGCCCCTTGCGACCGAATGCGAGCAGCAGCGCGACTCCGCCAACGACGGGTGGCAGGACCAGCGGCAAGGTGACCAGCGCCCGAAGCAGCCCCCGGCCGCGGAAGTGAGCCCGGGCGAGCACCCAGGCAAGTGGCACCCCGAAGATCAGGGACAGCACGGTGGCCGCACTGGCGCAGACAAGCGACAACCGCAGCGCCTCGACCACCTGGCTCTCGGCCAGCACGCGGTCCAGGCTGCGCCAGGGAGCACGGACCACCAATCCGATCAGCGGCAGTGTCAGGAACGCGATCGCGACCAGCGCCGGCACTGCCAGCGGCCACGGGACGAGAGCATCTCGGGTGGGATCGTGTCCGGCACGACGCTGGGCCACCCGTGACGATGTCCGGGGCGGCATTCAGGGCGTCCGGAACCCGGCCGCAGTCAACGCAGCTGCGCCCTTCGGTGAGAGGACGTAGTCAACGAAAGCTGCGGCGGTTCGTTTGTTCTCCGATCCCGTCAGGGCGGCGATCGGGTACGTCGTGAAGGCGTTGACGTCGTCGGCGATCTCGATGCCCTTCACCTTGCCGCCGGCGGCCCGCACGTCCGTGACATAGACGACGCCCGCGTCGACCTCACCCAGGGTCACCTTGCTCAGCACGGCCTTGACGTCGACCTCCTGGGTGACCGGCGTGACCGTCAGATGTGCATTCTGAAAGACCTTGGCAGCGGTGACGCCGCAGGGCACGTCGGCCTGGCAGAGCGCAACCTTCACGCCCTTCATGGCCAGGTCCGCGACTGCACGGACACCGGCAGGGTTGTCTGGCGGCACCGCGATCTCCATCGTGTTCTCTGCGAAGTCCGTAGGTTCGGTCGCATCGCCGCCCGTCACCACCTGGTCCATGGTCTTGGTGCTGGCCGATGCGAACACGTCGGCCGGTGCTCCCTGTCCGATCTGCTGGGCCAACCCCGAGCTCGGGCCGAAGTTGAAGACGACCTTCGAGCCGGGGTGCTCCGCCTCGAACTTCTTCCCCAGTGACGTGAAGGCGTCCTGCAGTGACGCCGCAGCGAACACCGTGATTGTGCCCGTCACCGACTGCGACGCGCTCCCGGATCCCGGCGAACCGGGCTCCGCGTCCTCCGAGCCGCCGCAGCCCGAGAGGAGTGCTGTGGTCGCAGCGAGAACTGAGAGACAAGCGATGACACGGCGACGCGGCAGGTGGAAGGTCATGGGGCTGTGGGCACCTCGACGACGACGTTGGTCGACTTCACGGCAGCGACCGCGAGCACGCCGGGCTCGAGCCCCAGCTCGTCGGCGGCCTCCCGGCTCATCAGCGACACGATGCGGTGCGGGCCGGCCTGGATCTCCACCTGGGCCATCAC
>JBDUAP010000154.1:0-6807 GCA_040004585.1 Sporichthyaceae bacterium | reverse complement strand
AGTCGCCCTCGACGATGAACAGCTCGCTGCGTTCGACGTCGTCGCTGCGGCAGTCGGCCAGCTTGGCCGGCAGCGACGAGGTCTCCAGGGCGTTCTTGCGGCGCTGCAGCTCCTTGTGCTGACGGGCCGCGACCCGGGTGCGGGCCGCGGACGCGACCTTGTCGAGGATCGCGCGGGACTGGACCTTGGCCGCCTTCTTGGGCGAGGTCAGCAACGCCTTGAGCTCACGGCTCACGACGTGGCCGACGATGCGGGTCGCCGCCGCCGTACCGAGGATCTCCTTCGTCTGACCCTCGAACTGCGGCTCGGAGAGCCGAACCGTGATCACCGCGGTCATCCCCTCGAGCACGTCGTCCTTGACGACGTCGTCCTCACTCGCGCGCAGGACCCGCTGGGAACGCAGCGCCTCGTTGAGGGACTTTGTCAGCGACCGCTCGAAGCCCGCGACGTGGGTGCCGCCTTTGGGGGTCGCGATGATGTTGACGAAGGAGCGTACGACGGTGTCGTAACCCGTGCCCCACCGCAACGCTACGTCCACACCGAGCTCACGCTCCACCTCGGTGGACGTCATGTGGCCGCTGTCGTCGAGGACGGGGACGGTCTCCGTGAAGTGACCGCTCCCCTGCAGCCGGAGGACGTCGCTGACGGCCTGGTCAGGCGCGAGGAACGAACAGAACTCGCTGATGCCGCCGTCGAAGCGGAACGTCTCCTCGCTGCCGCGCTCACCCGCCTCGTCGCTGCCGCGACCCTGTCGTTGATCGCGTACGACGAGCGTCAGCCCCGGGACCAGGAAGGCCGTCTGGCGGGCCCGGTTGTGCAACTCGTCGATCGAGAGCTCGGCCTCGGCCAGGAAGATCTGGCGGTCGGACCAGTAGCGCACCCGGGTGCCGGTGGTCTTCTTGGTGACCTTGCCCACGACGCGGGTGCCCGAGCCTGGGACGAACGGACTTTCGGGCGAGCCGTTGCCGAACTCCCCGGGCACTCCGCGCCGGAAGCTGATGGCGTGGGTCTTACTGTTGCGGTCGACCTCGACGTCCAGCCGTGCCGAGAGCGCGTTGACGACGGAGGCACCTACTCCGTGCAGGCCACCGGTCGCGGCGTAGGACCCGCCGCCGAACTTGCCTCCGGCGTGCAACTTGGTCATGACCACCTCGACCCCGGACAACCCGGTCCGCGGCTCGGCGTCGACGGGGATGCCCCTGCCGTTGTCGCGCACCTCGACCGAGCCGTCGGCGTGCAGGTCCACCTCGATGCGGGTGCAGTGGCCACCCAGAGCCTCGTCGACGGCGTTGTCGATGATCTCCCAGACGCAATGCATGAGCCCCCGGGAGTCGGTGGACCCGATGTACATCCCCGGCCGCTTGCGCACTGCCTCGAGCCCCTCGAGCACGAGCAGATGCCGGGCGGAGTAGGCGTCCGGCTCGAACTCCCCGTCGCTGCGGGCCTGGAGGGTCTGGGCGGTCACGAAGCGTATTTCTCCCGGTGCGAGGGGGTGATCGGTGTGCTGCCCAGGCTACCTTCGGCTGCCGACAGGGCGCGGCACCACGCGCCGGTCCCGGACTTGCTGCGCCATTCGGGTGCGACACGCCGTCTGGATGTCTCCAGAAGGGCTCGTCAGGTTCCGACGTACTGTGAAATGGGCAACACGGCTTGACCGGCGGTCCTGGGATACGCGCAGAGCGAACCAATCCCGCAGGTGGCACGGGAACGAACGTCGAGTGGTTGGATGTTGTTAGGAGCAAGAACCCGAACGAACAGAGAGGGCGACGTGACCACAGCTCTAGCCCCGCACCCTCCACTGACCGCTTCCGACCGTTGCGACCGTTGCGGGGCCCAGGCCTACATCCGTGTGGTGCTGACCTCCGGCGGCGAACTGCTCTTCTGTGCCCACCACGGCCGCGCCCACGAGGCCAAGCTGCGCGAGGTCGCGGCGGCCGTCCACGACCACACCGAGAAGCTCGTCGAGACCACACCCCACACCGCTCCTGACACGGAGCGCTGATACAGACACTCGTACGACGTGCGAACAGCCCCGGGATCCATCCCGGGGCCGTTGCTCATTCGCTCCCGCTGGACCGCCGGTCGACTCCGGGTCAGGGCGTGGGGTTGGCCGTGTTGGTGCCCACCTGCGTGCTGTTGGGGCTGTTCTGGTTATTGGTGTCGTAGCCGCAACCGCCGAGCGCGATCACGGCGGCTGCCACCGCGACGGCGGAGACCCGACCCAGGCGCTGAGATCTCACGCCCGCGACCCTACCGGGGCCGGCCGGACGCAGTCCCTATCGGGACGCGAACTCGCACCAGACCGTCTTGCCACCCGCCGGATCGGGCCGGACTCCCCACCGGGTGGCCATGCCCTCGAGGATCAGCATGCCCGCCGCTCTCGGCCTCCACCGACCCGTCCTGTGCCGAGGCATCTCCGGGGAGGCATCTCCGGGGAGGCGTCGCTGACGATCAGGACAAGATTGTCGCTGTCGGCGGTCAGCTCGACGTCGACCGGCCCGGAGCCTTGTTTGATCGAGTTCGTGACGAGCTCGATCATCGATAGCAGGACCCTTTCGGGGTCCACGCCGTCAGTGGGATTCTGATCCAGGTTTGTCCGGCCCGTCAGGGAGCAAACCCGTCTGTGGACGCGTTGAGGCCGGGCAGTGTGATGGTGAATTCCGTACGCCCGGGCTCGCTGATCACGTCGACCCCACCGTGGTGGGCCTCCACGATGGCCGCGACGATCGCCAGCCCGAGCCCGCTACTGCCAGCCGCCCGCGACCGGGACGTGTCGCCGCGGGTGAACCGCTCGAATGCCTCCGGCAACAGATCGGTGGGAATTCCCGGGCCATTGTCCGCGACGGTGAGGCGCGCGACCCAGTCTGGACTATCGTCGGCGGCCGCGAGCTGGACTGATACGACGGTCCCGGGGGGCGTGTGGACGCGGGCGTTCGTAAGCATGTTGTCGACGACCTGCGCGAGAGCCGCGGCGTCACCCTCGACCACAACCGGGTCCTCGGGAACGTCCAGCTTCCAGATGTGCTCGCTCACCGCCGCCTGTGCGTCCATGACGCCGTCGACCAGAACTCGCGACAGGTCGACGAGCGCGACCTCGACCGGGCGACCGGCATCGAGGCGGGCGAGTTGCAGGAGGTCACCCACAAGGCCACTCATCCGTACGGCTTGGGACTCGATTCGAGTCAGCGCGCGCTCGACGTCGTCGGGCAGCCCGTCCCTGCTCGGGCGGGTCAGCTCGGCGTACCCGCGGATTGCCGCCAGTGGGGTGCGCAACTCATGGCTCGCGTCTGCGACAAACTGTCGCACCCTCGTCTCGCTGGCTTGCCGGGCCGCAAGGGCCGCAGCGACGTGCTCAAGCATCTGGTTCAGAGCCGACCCGACCTGACCAACTTCGGTGCGTGGGTCGGTGTCCTCGCACGGGACGCGAACGCCGAGGGCGACCTCGCCCCGGTCCAGGGACAGCTCGGAGACGCGTCGGGCGGTCCCAGCGACCCGCCGGAGCGGCTGCAGCGCCAGCCGGATGATTGCCGCTCCAGCCAGGCCGGCGGCCAACAGACCGAGCAGCGCTACCACCCCGGCGACGGCGGCCAGCCGGTAGACCGTGGCGTGCACAGCCCCCAGCGGGAGCCCGGTCACCAGCACGTCGCCGTCCGCCTCCTGGGAAGCCATCAGCCGGTAGTCAGCGAGCTTTCCCCCGAGGTCGCGGGTATGCGGTCGACCGTCGACCGGCAGGGCCAGGAGACCGGCTGCTTGCTCGCTCGGCAGGGAGTCGGCCTGTCCGTGGCGGTCCAGCACGCCGGCTTCGGCCACCCGACCGGCCACGATGCGCGCCCCCAGGGTGCCTTCTGCCTGGCCGGGGACCAGCAGGAAGTCGGGACTGCGCCCGCGGTGGTCGTCGTCGCCGGGACCACCCGGTCCGTCGGCGCCCCGGGAACGGACGCCGGCAGCGCTGAGCTGGTCATCGAGGCGGCCCAGGAGGAACCGGTCCAGGGCAAGCACACTGACCAGGCCGATGACCAGGCTGACGGCCGCCAGCAGGGCCAGCATGGCGACGAGCAGCCGGGTCCGCAGGCTCCACCCGCGCGGCGCCGGCCAGCGCCTCGATCGCGTCGCAACGGCAGTCACGACGTCATTCCGCCGGCTTGAGGACGTAGCCGGCGCCGCGCATCGTGTGGATCATCGGCGCGTGCCCGGCGTCGACCTTCTTGCGGAGGTAGGAGATGTAGAGCTCGACGACGTTGGCCTGTCCCCCGAAGTCGTAATTCCACACCCGGTCCAAGATCTGCGCCTTGCTCAGCACCCGGCGCGGATTGCGCATCAGGAAACGCAGCAGCTCGAACTCCGTGGCGGTCAGCGTGATCGGCGCGCCGGCGCGGCGTACCTCGTGGCTGTCCTCGTCCATGGTGAGGTCCCCCACCACCAGCCGGGTCTCGTCGACCGCGGCCAGCAGGCGGGTCCGCCGCATCAGGCCCCGGACCCGGGCGATGACCTCCTCGAGGCTGAACGGCTTTGTGACGTAGTCATCCCCGCCGGCGGTCAGGCCCGCCACCCGGTCCTCGACAGCGTCCCGCGCGGTGAGGAAGAGCACGGGGACATCGAGCCGGTCGGCGCGCAGGCGGCGCAGCACCTCGAGGCCATCGATGTCGGGCAGCATCATGTCCAGGACCACGGCATCGGGGCGGAACTCGCGCGCTTCGCGGACTGCCGCCGTGCCGGTCGCGGCGGTGCGCACCTCCCACCCCTCGTAGCGGAGGGCCATCGAGAGCAGTTCGGAGAGGGTCTCCTCGTCGTCGACCACGAGGACCTTGACCGGTCCGCTGTCGGAGCGCTTGGCCGGGCTAGCGGGGCGGGACCGTGTCGATGGCATGACGCCAGTCTGCGCCATGGCGCTGTGCGGCGCCGGTGAGGTTCCTGTGCAGATCCTGTGAACCTGGTCGTGCCGATGGGGCCGGGCCACGGTGCGGCTCGGCCCCATCGTGGGCGGTCAGGTGCCCGTCGTACTGGACGTGGCGGTGTCGTCCGCGTCCCCGTCGTTCGGGCGACCGGGGCCGCCACCGCCGTGGGCCTCGTTGCCGGTGACGGCGAAGGCCTTGCTCACCTCGACCGTGACCTGCTGACCGGCCGCGGTCACCAGGTGCGCCTCGTAGACGCCGTCCGAGTCGGTCTCGACCCGCTGGATGGTGGCGCCGGGGTGCTTCGCCAGCGCCGCCGCGCGGACCTTGCTGGCCGTGGTGCCGGTGAGCAGCTTCTCGTCCGGACGCTGGCTCTTGGACTGGTCAGCTGGCGCCGCGGCGGTGCCCGTGGTGCTGGGCGTCGGGGTGGCCGCCGTGGCCGCCAGGGTGCTCGCCAGGACGCCCCCCGCGAGCAGCCCGCCGACCACGAGGGCGGCTGCAGCCCCCCGCGAGCGCCACGGGTTTCGTGCGATGTTGTCGTTCATCGGGTCTCCTTCGTCTGGGCTCTGTCTTGAGCCGGTACGAGAGACCTTCGCCGCCGGACCTGTGGTGGACCCCTGCCCGACCTAGGAGTCCGCTGTGACTCGGGCACTCGACGTGAACGCCCGGGTGGAAAGCTCTCCGCACGCCGGCCACGTGCGGCAAGGTGTGGGGATACCGGGGTGGCCCTGCTCCAGCCCCGCAGAAGGGCGGGTGCTTGGGGTGCGCCCTTCCGTCAAGAGAGCCGCCGCGGTGAGCGTCGCCGTCCTGGTCCCGCTGGTCATGGCGCTACCGGGCCGGGCCGTCGCCGCCGGCCCGACATGTCCGTCGGCTCGTGAGCCGCTTTCGGCCGATGTGCGCGACAGGCTGCTGAGCCAGACTGTCGCTCCGGACGCCGCGGGCACGGTCCCCACCGGGCCTGAGTCCCTGCTGGTACGTCGGACCCTGCTGTACGCCACCCGCTACATCGCCACGACTCGGTGGCCGTCGCTCCCGGCGAGGCACTCGGCGAAGATCGGGCTCGAAGCCGGGAACGAGGCGCTGGCCCTGGCGACGGCAACCGAGATCGGGGGGTACAACGCAACGTCTGTCGGCAAGCCGCTGTCCTTTGCACGAGCCCTCGGTGTGGTGCTCGCGGTAACGACCGTTTGCCGACATGGCTCGGTCATTCAGAACGGCTGGGGCGCCGGCGGTGGCAGAACGGTGCCGCGCGACCTCCATGCCTACTCGTCACCACACACGGCAGCGAACATTGGGCTCGGCGCCTGGCTGCTGTGGCCGCATCTGAGCCCCGACGAGCGCTACTACGTGGCCAACATGGTTGCTAGTGAGGCGGACGCTCTGCTGCCCATCAGACCGAACTACCAGTTCGACCGGATCGGCCGGGAGATCTACCCAGGAGACAGCAAGGCCGAAGAGGACGCCTGGGTCTCCATGGCGCTGACTCTCGCGGTGGCCATGATGCCCGACCACACCAACGCGAAGCGGTGGCGACACAAAGAGGTGGAGTTCCAGATCGCCTCATACTCCAGCCGTCCGGACGTCACCAGTGACACGGTGATCAACGGCGGTCGGCTGCGCGACTGGCTCCGGGGCTCGAACATTCGTAACAACGGCACCCTACGCAACCACAACATCGAGCATCCGCTTTACATGGCGGCAATCCACCTGAAGCTCGCCGCGGTTGGCATCTATGGACTCACCCACACCGCGACGCCACGCTCCGCGGTGTTCAACGGCAGCCTGGTTTACGGCGCCCTGGAATCTCATCGCTACCCTTCCCCGCCGTTCCTCAGCCCGGGGGGTACGGCGTACCGCGCCGGCAGCTCGGACGTCTACTACCCGCAGGGCAACGACTGGGGGACGCGGGTGCTCG
>JBDUAP010000153.1:0-6821 GCA_040004585.1 Sporichthyaceae bacterium | reverse complement strand
CCACCTCGACGGCATCCTCTTCGTCGACCGGATGGACCCCGAGCAGCGCAAGCTCGCCATGCGGGCGATCCGGGAAGCCGAGTGGTCCGCGTCGTCCACGCAACCAGCGCCCGACGTTCGCGTGTCCCCGCACGCCCTGCACGGGCGAGCGCTGTAGCGGGGCGGGTCGCGTGCGGCTCGTCTTCGCCGGGACCCCCGAGGTCGCCGTCCCGTCCTTGGAAGCACTGCTGGCGTCGCGCCACGATGTCGTCGCGGTGGTGACCCGCCCGGACGCGCATGCGGGTCGCGGCCGACACCTCACCCCGTCGCCGGTGGCGATGCGCGCGGACCGTGAAGGTCTCGAGGTGCTCAAGCCGCCGACCCCGCACGACCCGGACTTCCTCGACCACCTGAGGGCCTTGGCTCCGGACTGCGTCCCGGTGGTGGCGTACGGCGCGCTGATCCCGCCCACCGCGTTGGGCATCGCGCGGAACGGGTGGGTCAACCTGCACTTCTCGCTGCTGCCGGCCTGGCGCGGCGCCGCCCCCGTGCAGCACGCCGTCCTGCACGGCGACGACCTCACGGGCGCGACGACGTTCCTGATCGAGGAGGGCCTGGACACCGGACCGGTGTTCGGCACGCTGACCGAGCCGGTCCGTGCGACTGACACCAGCGGGGATCTGCTCGACCGGCTCGGGATCGCGGGCGCGGGGCTGTTGGTCGCGACTCTCGACGGCATCGAGAGCGGTGACGTGGTGGGGGTGCCGCAGCCGGTCGACGGGATCACGCTCGCACCCAAACTCGGCACCGACGACGCCCGGGTCGACTGGACCAGCCCAGCACCGCACGTCGACCGGCTGGTGCGCGCGTGCACACCCACGCCGGGGGCCTGGACGACTCTCGGCGAGGAGCGACTCGGTCTAGGCCCGGTCAGCCCCGCAGGGGAGTCTGCACTGGCGCCGGGTGAGGTGCGGGTGGAGAAGGTCCGGGTGCTGGTGGGCGCCGGTGACGGGCGCGCCGTGGAGTTGGGTGAGGTGCGCCCGGCCGGCAAGCGCCCGATGGCGGCCGCAGCCTGGGTGCGCGGCGTGCGTGACCTCGACGGTGCTCGGTTGCGCTGATGTCGGCCGAGAGCGGCCCGCGCGGCCCGCGCCGGACGGCCAAGCCCTACCGCCGTCCGCAGCCCGACGCTGCCCGGCGGGCGGCGTTCGACGTGCTGCGCGCCGTGGCCGAGCGCGACGCCTACGCCAACCTCGTGCTGCCCGACCTGCTCACCAGCCGCGGCATCGAAGGACGGGACGCGGCGTTCGCCACCGAGCTCGCCTACGGAACGTTGCGCGGGCAGGGCTCGTACGACGTGGTGCTGGCCGCCTGCGTGGACCGGCCGCTGGACCAGGTGGACGAACCGGTGCGCGACGTCCTCCGGCTGGGGGCTCACCAGCTGCTTGCGATGCGGGTGCCCTCGCATGCCGCGGTGTCGGCGACGGTTGAGCTGGCGCGCGCGGTGCTTGGCGACGGTCGCGCGAAGTTCGTGAACGCCGTCCTGCGCCGGGTCGGTGCGAGGGACCTGGCGACCTGGGTGAACGAGTTGGCGCCGGCGTACGACGGGGACCCGGTCGGGCATCTGGCGGTCGCGCACTCGCACCCGCGCTGGATCGTCTCCGCCTTTCGGGACGCGCTGCACGGTTCGCTGGAGGAGACCGCGGCGCTGCTCGCCGCCGACGACGCGGCGCCGGCCGTGAGCTTGGTCGCCCGCCCCGGTCGGGCGGAGGTAGCCGAATTGCTCGCCGCCGGGGCGCTGCCCGGCCGGTGGTCGCCGTACGCGGCAACCTTGCCCGGCGGGGACCCCGGTGCCCTCGCCGCGGTGCGAGAAAGCCGGGCCGGGGTGCAGGACGAAGGCAGTCAGCTGGTCGCGCTGGCGTTGGCAGCCGCCCCTCTCGACGGACCGGACCGGCGGTGGCTCGACCTGTGCGCCGGTCCGGGCGGCAAGGCGGCGCTGCTGGGCGCGCTTGCCCGCGAACGTGGCGGCCGACTTGTCGCGGCCGAGCTCGCGCCACACCGGGCCCGCCTGACACGGCACGCTGTTGGCGGCGACGCCGATGTCGTGGTGGCCGATGGCCGGGTGCCGGCCTGGCAGCAAGGTGGCTTCGACCGGGTGCTCGTCGATGCGCCGTGCACCGGGCTCGGTGCGCTGCGGCGGCGACCCGAGGCCCGGTGGCGTCGTACGGCCGAGGACGTCGCACCGCTCTCGGCGCTGCAGCGAGACCTGCTCGGGTCAGCCCTCGCGGCCGTCCGCCCGGGCGGCGTAGTCGCCTACGTCACCTGTTCGCCGCACCTGGCCGAGACGCGGGCGGTCGTTGGTGACGCCTTGCGCGGCCCGGTGCCGGTGGAACAGCTCGACGCGCGGGCGTCTCTGCCGTCGATGCCTGACGTTGGGGACGGCCCAGACGTGCAGCTGTGGCCGCACCGGCACGGCACCGACGCCATGTTCCTGGCGCTGCTCCGCCGCGTCAGCTGAGGCTGGCGACGAGCATGATCTCGTCGCGGTCGTCACCAGCGGCCACCCGGACCGCACCGGGGTGCCTGCCGACGACCGTGTAGCCGAGGCGCTGGTAGAACCGCTCGAGGCCCTCGCCGCCACGGACGGTCAGCTGGAGCTGCTCAAGGCCAAGTCGTACGCCGAGCGCGTGCAGGCCTGTCATCAACATCACGCCGGCGCCTCCGCCCTGGTGGTCAGGGTGGACCATCACCCTCAGCACCGTGCGCCAGTGCCGGGTCAACTCGCCGCCCCGGTCCACCAGCATCCCCATCCCCACGACCCGGTCCCCGTCACGGAGCACGCCGAGCGAGTCCTCGCCAGCGGCGACCCGGGGTAGCGACGCGTCCAGCGTGCGCGCGATCGCGTCCGCCGGCGCGGGGGCGGCGAAGCCCACGCTGCCGCCGGCGTCGGTCACCGCGACCCAGAGGTGCAGGAGATCGGAGCGCACCTGCGGGTCGAGCGCGTCCGACGGCGCTATCTCCGCGAACTCGAGGGCCATGGAGGAAGCTCCCTTCTTATTGCGAAAGACTTGCAATAAGGATGCTAGCGGGGGGAGCGGGCGGTCGCCCGGTGGGAGGATCGACCTCGTGATCGGACGCCTGCACCACGTCGTCATCGACTGCCCCGACCCCGAGGTGCTTGCCAGGTTCTACTCCGCGCTGCTCGGCCTGCCCGTGACCTTTCGCTCTGACGACTTCGTCGTCGTCGCCCGCAACGACACCAGCTCGGGGTTCGGTTTCCAGCGCGTGCCCGACCACCAGCCACCGCGGTGGCCCGACCCCGAGCACCCCCAGCAGATGCATCTCGACGTCATGGTGGACGACCTCGATGCCGCGGAGCCGATGGTCCTGACGCTCGGCGCCCGTAGGCTGGCTGGTGGCGCCCACGTCTACGCCGACCCGGCCGGTCACCCGTTCTGCCTGATCCCTCGGCCGGGGTGGGCACCTCCCGTTCGTGCTTAGACGTGGTCGCCGCTGAACAGCGTGAGCTGCAGACTGGCCGGGCCCTGCAGGCGGGCGTTGGACGACCCCCACGGCGTCGTCGTCGGGGCAGCAATGACCTGCGCGCCGGCCTCGCGCAGCCGCTCCGTTGCTACCGCGCAGTCGCCCACACCGAAGGCCACCCGGATGTGCCCTGCCACCCGCCGCCCGACCTCGACCTCGTCGACATACGCAGCGTGTGCCGGGTCGGCCAGCTCGAGGGTCGCGCGGCCCGCTTCCAGGATCGTCACGTGACCCCCGTCGGAGCGAAACGCCGCCGCCTCACGCAGGCCGAGCACATCGCGATAGAAGTGCAGCGCCCGCGCGTAGTCGTCGGTGGTGACGACCAGACGCTCCTCGGTGACCCCGGCAGCACCGCTCATGGTTCTTCTCCCCTCGCTCGGACATCGGGACGGTAACGTCCGCACGCATGACCGACGCGAGCGAGGTCGCCGAGACGGGCGAGACCCTGCAGGCCCAGCTCATGGCCGCTCGCCTGACGTGCACCCGGTGGCTGGGCCACCGCCCCGTCCCGCCACGGGAGGCGCTGGAGGCGCTGCTCGAGGTCGTGCCGGCCGACGCCGAGTCCGACCGCTACGGCGACGGCGGTGTGGTCGCGGAGCTGGAGGCCGAGACCGCAGCCGTCCTTGGCAAGCCAGCGGCGATGTTCCTGCCCAGCGGGACGATGGCCCAGCAGATCGTGCTGCGCATCTGGGCCGAGCGCAGCCACTGCCGCAGCGTCGCCTACCACCCGACGTCGCACGTCGAGCTGCACGAGGAGCACGGCTACGCGCACCTGCACGGTCTGGTGGCGCGGCCGGTCGGCGACTCCCGGGCCCCGTTGACGGTCGACGATCTCGAGGACGTCAACGAACCCCTCGCCGCGCTTCTCCTCGAGCTGCCGCAGCGCGAGATCGGCGGGTCGCTGCCCGAGTGGGACGAGCTAGTCGCGCAGACCGCCTGGGCTCGCGAGCGAGGCGTCGCCGTTCACCTCGACGGGGCCCGGCTCTGGGAGTCCGCGCCCTACTACGGCCGTACGCCGGGAGAGGTCGCCGCGCTCTTCGACACGGTCTACGTCTCGTTCTACAAGGGGCTCGGCGGCATCGCGGGCGCATGCCTGGCCGGTCCGTCCGACGTGATCGCCGAGGCTGCGGTCTGGCGCCGCCGGCACGGCGGCACGCTTGCGGCGATGTGGCCCTACGCGGCAGCCGCCCTGAACGGCCTTCGCACCCGGCTGCCCCGGATGTCGGCGTACCTGGAGAAGACTCGCGAGATCGCCGATGCGATCCGCGACCTCCCGGGCGTCGAGGTCGTCGTGGACCCGCCACAGACGCCGATGCTGCACGTGCGGCTGCACACCGACCACGACAGCCTGCAGCGTGCGGCCCTCGAGCTGGCGACCGAGCGAGGGTGGGCGGTGCCGTTCCGCAGCGGGCCGTCCGAGTCGCGGCGCTGGCGTGTCATCGAGGTCTCGGTCGGGGAGAACTCGATGGACTGGGCGCCAGAGGACGTCCGGGCCGTGATCGGCCGGCTCGCCGCGCGCCCCTAGGCTGCGCTCGTGTCCGTGCAGCTCTCGCCGAGCATCTTGTCCGCCGATTTCAGCAACCTCGCAGCCGAGTTGCTACGCGTGAGCAGCGCGGCCGACTGGGTGCACGTCGACGTCATGGACAACCACTTCGTGCCCAACCTCACCATCGGGCTGCCGGTCGTGGAGCGGCTGGCCCAGGTCAGCACCTTGCCGCTGGACTGCCACCTGATGATCACCGACGTCGACCGATGGGGACCCGGGTACGCCGAGGCCGGTGCGCGTAGCGTCACGTTCCACGTCGAGGCCTCGACAGCACCGGGGGCGCTGGCCCGCGACCTGCGCAGGCTCGGCGCCCGCGCCGGGATGGCGCTGAAGCCAGGCACCCCGGTCGACGACCACGCCTACCTGCTGCCCGAGTTGGACATGCTGCTGCTGATGACGGTGGAGCCAGGGTTCGGTGGCCAGCGGTTCCTTGACCACGTGCTGCCGAAGATCCGCCGGGCCCGGGAGCTGGTCAGCGCCGCCGGTCTCGACGTGTGGCTGCAGGTCGACGGGGGAGTCTCGGGCGAGACCATCGAACAGTGCGCCGACGCTGGCGCCGACGTCTTCGTGGCGGGCTCCGCGGTCTACGGCGCCGACAACGCCGCTGCTGCGGTGGGGGCGCTGCGGGCCAAGGCCGAGGCCGCCAGTGCGCGCGCCTGGTGGTCCGTGGCAGACTGAGCCCCGACACAGCAATGTGCGTGCTCCGGGGTCGGTGTAATTCCGAACCGGCGGTGACAGTCCGCGACCCGGGCGCCGTGAGCAGGTGACAGCGTCCGGTTGACCTGGTGAAACTCCGGGACCGACGGTGAAAGTCCGGATGGGAGGTAGCACGCGCGGGCGCTCGACGTCCGTCGGACGAGATTGTCCGACAGATCCGGGTGTCCGTTGTCGGCGTACGCCGACATGCCCTGGAGCGCGCCTGGCATAAGGAGCGTTCGGGTGGACCCCATCAACTGGCTCTTCGATGCGCAGCTGACGTTCGGCGACCAGCACATCCTGTGGCGCGAGGTCATCGGCAACGCCTTCGGCCTGGCCTCGGCCATCGGCGGGATGCGGCGGCGGGTGTGGGCCTGGCCGGTCGGCATCGTCGGCAACGTCCTGCTGTTCACCGTCTTCCTCGGTGTCGCGTTCGGCAACCCGCAGGGCCAGACGCTCTACGGGCAGGCCGCCCGACAGGTCTTCTTCATCGTCGTGAGCATCTACGGCTGGTGGCGCTGGCGGCAGACCGCGCGCTCCGGCGGCAGCGCGGTGGCCGTCACCCCCCGGTGGGCCACCCCGGTCGAACGCATGGCCCTGGTGGGCGGCGGCGCACTGGCGGTGGCAGTCTGCTACTTCGTCTTCAGCGCGATCGGCGCCGGCTTCCCGGCGCAGTGGTGGTACTACCTGGCCGACTCCTGGATCTTCGTCGGCTCGATCCTCGCGACTTACGCCATGGCGCGGGGCTGGATCGAGTTCTGGCTGTGCTGGATCGCGGTCGACCTGGTCGGCGTGCCGGAGCTGCTGCATTTCAAGTTCTATCCCTCGGCGATCCTCTACGGCGTCTACGGCGTCTTCGTCATCTGGGGCTTCTTCGTGTGGTGGCGCGTCTACCGCGAGGAGGGGGTGGGCCCGACGCCGGCCGACCCCGCCATCGAGACGGTGGGTGCCTGAGCGCGGACCTCTGCAAAGATCACGGCGTGAAGACCTTTGACGCGTTGTTCGCCGAGCTGACCGAGAAGGCGCGGGCGCGGCCGGCCGGCTCGGCGACCGTTGCCGC
>JBDUAP010000152.1:0-6886 GCA_040004585.1 Sporichthyaceae bacterium | reverse complement strand
GCCTCTGGTTTTGGCCGTTGCTCGGGCTGGACCCGATGCCGGGCCGGATCCCCTACCCGCTGCGGCTCGTCGCGGTGTTCACGACCATGCCGCTGCATGCGTTCCTCGGCGTGGCGATCATGAACTCGTCCACCCTGATAGCGGGGGACTGGTACGCCGAGGTGGACCGGTCCTGGGGGCCGACCCTGCAGCGCGACCAGGAGATCGGCGGCGGCATCCTGTGGGCCGCCGGTGACTTGGTGGCACTCGTCGTACTCGGCGTGCTGTTCGCCCAATGGGCGCGGGAGTCGGCCCGCGAGGCCCGCCGGGAAGACCGCCGGCTGGACCGGCTCGAGGCCGAGGCGGCCCGACGGGCCTGAATGGGGCAGAACGCCGGCGGCAAAGGCCTGAGCCTGCCCGCAGGTAACATCGCCGCCATGACGACCGAGCCGACTGAGCCCTCGATGCGGGTGCTCGTCTACAGCGACGACGTGGAAACCCGCGACCGGGTGAAGACCGCCGTCGGCCGTCGTCCCGCCGCGGGCCTCCCGCAGGTCGAGTGGCTCGAGTGCGCGACCGAGAAGGCCGTGATCGCCGCATTCGACGCTGGCACGATCGAGGTGGCCATCCTCGACGGCGAGGCCACGCCCGCGGGTGGCATGGGGATCGCGCGCCAGGTCAAGGACGAGATCTACAAGTGCCCGCCCGTCCTGCTGCTGACGGGTCGCGTTCAGGACAACTGGCTGGCTGCCTGGTCGCGTGCGGACGCTGTCGTGCCGTACCCCCTGGACCCGATCGTGCTCGCGAAGGCCGTAGCCGACCTGATGCACCAGCGGCTGAACAAGCTGCCGACCGCCTAGGTGCGGCGATGACCACCGGCCCCTCCGGCCAGGGTGTGTCCGGGCCCACGTGGCCCGGCCTGCTGTCGTCCCTGCTCGCCGGTCAGGACCTGGTCGCCGAGGATACGTCCTGGGCGATGGACCAGGTCATGCGCGGTGAGGCCACGCCGATCCAGGTGGCTGGGTTCGTGGTGGCGCTGCGGGCCAAGGGCGAGTCGCCTGAGGAGGTCGCCGGCCTGGTCAGCACGATGCTGGCCCACGCCGAGCAGATCAACGTGCCCGGGCCGATCGTCGACACCTGCGGCACCGGCGGCGACCGGGCGCACACGGTGAACATCTCGACGATGGCCGCGATGGTGGTCGCCGGCACCGGTGCCCGGGTGGTCAAGCACGGCAACCGCGCGGCCTCGTCGTCGTGCGGTTCCGCGGACCTGCTGGAGGAGCTCGGCGTCGTCGTCGACCTCGCGCCGCCACTGGTGGTCGAGTGTGCGAAGCGAGCCGGCATCGCGTTCTGCTTCGCGCCCCGCTTCCACCCGGCGCTGCGGCACGCGGCCGCGGCGCGCGGTGGCCTCGGCGTCGCGACGGTGTTCAACTTCCTGGGGCCGCTGACGAACCCGGCCCGGCCGGCTCACCAGGCCGTCGGAGTGGCCGACGCGCGGATGGCCGGGGTGATGGCTGCGGTGCTGGCCGCCCGCGGTGCGTCCGCACTGGTCTTCCGCGGCGAGGACGGCCTGGACGAGCTGACGACGACCGGACGCTCGCGGGTGTGGGTGGTCCGCGACGGCGACGTCACCGAGGAGTGGGTGCATCCCAGCGACGTCGGGATCGAGGTCGGGCGGCTGGAGGACCTGCGGGGTGCGGACGCGGCGTACAACGCGGGGGCCGCCCGCCGGTTCCTCGGCGGCGAGCCCGGTCCCGTGCGCGACGCCGTCCTGCTCAACGCTGCGGCGGCACTGGTCGCTCTGGAGGCCGGCGACGGCCCGCTGGCCGACCGACTCCGTGCCGGGGTCGAGCGGGGGGCCGAGTCGGTCGACACCGGAGCCGCTGCGGCGTCGCTGACCGCTTGGGTCGACACCAGCCGCGAGCTGGCTGAGTCGGCGACATGAGCGATGCGGTGGCGCACGTTTGCGCGGAACGCTCTCCGGCGATCAGGTGCCGGTTCTGAGGAGGCCCTCCCGAGGCCATGCCGGGAGCCGGCCGTTTTCCTCGAGCTCATCCAGAGTCAGTACGACGAGTGCAGCCGTCCAGGCGAGGGGGGCGACCGCGGCGGGCCTGCCGTGTGCTGTCACTTTTTCGGGCAGCGACCCGAGCACGGTGCGGTGGCTGTCGAGCCAGGAGACCCAGCTCAGCGCGAGATCGCTCTCGCCGCTCGCCGCGGCGGCCAAGGCGAACAGCGCGGTCTCCGGAGTCCAGGAGATGCCGTCCTTCTTCCACCCCACGCCCGGGGAGAGGCCACCGGCCGGTTGCCGCATCTCCTGACCGGCGCTCATCCAGGCCCGGTACACGTCGGCCCGTGCGCTGTCCGCGAAGGGTGGCATCAGGAAGGCGATCGCGGCGTCCCGGTCGTTGCCGGTGATGACCCGGGGATAGCCGCGCGGGCCGAAGTAGGTGTGGATGCTCGCGTCAAGGCGTTGCGCGGCCGCCCGTGACTGCCGGGCCAGGCGGCGGTCGCCGAGCGCGGTCAGCAGTGCGGGGGCAGCGCGCAGACCGGCCAGGATCGGCGCGGCCGCCCCGAGGGTGAGGTCGCTCTCGTCGCGCTCCCAGTAGTCGCTCGACGCTGGCGGGAGGCCGGTGTCGGGGTCGAGCAGCTTGATCAGGCCGGCCGCCGACCTCCGGATCAACGGCCGAAGGGTTGTCAGTTCGGCACGAGCCGACGGAGGCTCGTTCGATGCGTCGAACCACTGCCCGACACCCCACAGCACCCAGCCCGGTCCGTCTTGCTGGATGCCTCGATCGTCGGGCACAGCGCCGGTCCCCGACGGCCGATACCGGGCATGGAAGCTGCCGTCGGCTTCCTGGATCGACTGGAGGAACAACAAGATGTCGAGCGCGTTGGCCGGATGATCGGTGCGAGCCAGCGCGGCGGCCGCAAACGACGCATCCCTGGGCCAGACGTAGCGCCAGTTCGTCGAGCCGCCGGCCAGGAGGGCGCCGTTGGGGAGCAGCAAGGTGTCCAGGTCGAGCAGAGACGTCCGTGAGAGGTCCGCGAACATCGTCAATTCTCCGGGGACGTCGCCCTCGGCGAGCCACTCGCGTTGGCGTCTCGCCGCGAGCTGTGCCACCGAAGCACCCTTTCCGGCGGCGACGGCAACCCGCGACCCGGGATGGAAGGCCGGGATGCTGCCGGGCCGGACCACCGTCACGTCGTCGGTCCCCGACAACGCAACCCCGGCCGAGTACAGCCCGATCTCGCGTTGGCCGGCGAAGGACCGCGAGAACCCCTCACTTACGAGGGTCGCCGAGAGCAGTACGGCGGCACCGACGAGCAGCGCGGCGGCTCGTCTGGTGCTGCCCTTCACGGTTCCCCCAAGCTCCACGGCGTCGCTGCTTCTGTGCGAAGCCGGAGTCGCTAACTATTCCGTTCCGACTGCGGGAGTGTCGGCGGTTCCTGGTGATCGCATGAGCACCCTCGGGCGATTTGCGCCGCTTGGCCCGACTTCGGGATGGATGCCCAACGAGCCGCTGACATCGTCTGGGACAACGCGACCGCGCCGAGCGGCACCACTTGTCACGCGATGGTCACCTGGCTGTTGCCGGGTAGGGCGGTGGATTCCACCCGGTGGAGTGATCTTGGGCCCATGACGCCATTTGTGGTCACCTGGTTCCGGTTCCGGCATAGCCGCGGTGGTCGGCGGACGTGCCGTTGCTGGGTCTGCAGCAGCTGACCGTGCGGATCACGCGGGTTCTCGGAGTCCTGGAGCCCGGTGGTGCCCAGCTTTCCGCGCTCCGGCTGGCCCGGGCGCAGGCCGCGCTCGGAGTCGAGACCCGACTCCTTGCCGGAGATGCCACTCCGCAAGGAATCGCGCTCGCGCAGCACTTCGGCTTCGAACCCGAGGTGCTGCAGATGCACGATGAGATCGGTCACTCGTTCCGACAGTGGACTCCAGACCCGACATTCGCCTGCTGGCTGGCCGACCGGTTTACCGGCGCGGATCTGGTCCATGCGCACCTGTTCGGAGCCTGGTGGGCGGCCGCACACGCGGCACCGCGCGAGAGACCACTCGTCGCCAGTGAGCACAACGCCATAATGTGGCCGCTCGGGAACCACCACGCGTCAGCAGTCGAGGCGTGGCGCAGCCGTTCACGTCGTACCCAGCCGCGAGGAGGCCTGGTCGCAGAGCGCGGTCACCGCGCTCGCCCTCGGCGTTCCTGTTGTCGCCACCGCCGTCGACGCACTTCCGGTGACCCTGGCCGACCGCCGGGGCCTCCTGGTTCCGCCCGATCCCGGCCGCATCGCCGCCGGGATCCAGCTGGTGCTCGACGGGGAAGGGGACATCGACTTCGAAGGAGGTAGGCGGTACGCCGCGGCCTTCCAGCCGGAGCGGATCGCCTGTGACTACCTCACGGTGTACGAGCAGCTGCTCGCCGAACGTTTCGAGGCACGGAGTGCCGGTGTACGTTCGAAATCGCGCGATGTAGGTCGTCCGCCCCAGACCCTGGCGCCGACACTGACCGGACAACGGGACCGGAGGGGCAGCCATGACCACACGTCAATCCGCACCTGAGGGCACCAAGGGCACGATCGTGCTCATCCATGGGCTCTGGCTCTCCTCGCACAGCTGGGAGCACTGGGTCGACCGGTACGCAGGGGCCGGCTACCGCGTCCACACTCCCGAGTGGCCCGGCATGGACGTGGACGTCGAGGTGCTGCGCAAGGACCCCTCGGTCATGAACGGATTGGGCGTCGTCGAGGTCGCCGACCATTACGAGACGTTTCTCCGCTCGTTGGACGCGCCGCCGATCCTGATGGGCCATTCGTTCGGCGGCCTGCTGGTGCAGATCCTGCTCGACCGCGGCCTCGGCTCGGTCGGGGTCGCCATCCATCCGGCACCGCCGAAGGGCGTTCTCCGGCTGCCGATCTCGGCGCTGCGCGCGTCCGCCCCGGTGCTCAGCAACCCGGCGAACCGCAAGCGGACTGTCAGCCTGACGCCCAAGCAGTGGCACTACGCTTTCACCAACACGATGAGCGAGAAGGACTCCAAGTCGGCCTACGCGCGCTACCACGTGCCTGCGCCCGGCCGGCCGCTGTTCCAGGCCGCGACCGCCAACATCAACCCTGGTGCAGCCACGAAGGTGAACTTCGGCAACGACGACCGCGCCGCGCTGCTGCTGATCGCCGGCGGCGCAGATCACACCGTCCCGGCAGCTATGGTGCGGGAGAACCTCAAGCGCTACCGCAGGTCCACTGCGGTAACCGACCTCCAGGAGTACCCCGACCGTTCGCACTTCACCGCGGGCTCGCCCGGCTGGGAAGAGGTCGCTGATTACGCGCTGGGGTGGGCCGAACAGAACCAGAACGCGGCGCCGCCGAAGCTGTAGAGAACCGGGCTCAGGCGACGACCAGCGTGCCCTTCATCTGCGGGTGGAAGCTGCAGGTGTAGGGGTAGCTCCCTGCCTTCGCCGGTGCCTTCAAGGTGGCGGTGGCACCGGCCTCGACCCTGACCTCGAAGCCGCCGTCGCCCTCAGCCGTGACGGTGTGTGGCACGTCGTCCTCGTTCGTCACCTTGATCATCGTGCCGGGTGCCACCGAGTCAGGGCCTTCATATTTGAAGTCCTTGATCGTGATCACCGCGGCCTCACCCTTGTCCGTGCCGCTCGAGGACGTACTGCTCGACGGTGAGGACGACGAGCTCGTGCTCTCGGTTGCCGCGTCGTCCGTGGAGGAGCCGCACCCGGTGAGGATCAGGCCGAGGACGGCAACAGCGGCAAAGACGGATCGTGCGGTCATCGTGGAGCCCCCGAGGTGTGGGTGAGGCGGACGATTGCCCGCTGACCCTGGTTCGGAGTGGCCGGGAGTCCGGCTGGGTCTCATCATTCGGTTTGTTCCACACCGAGGGCGAAAGCCGCCTCGAGGTCGTGCTTGGAGTAGGCGCGGAAGGCGATGTGCGTCTCGGTGCCGCGAACGCCGTCGACCTTGCTGAGTCGGTCGGCGATGACGTCGGCGAGGGCCTCGTGTTCGCGCACCCGAACCATCGCCACCAGGTCGGCGGCGCCGGTGACGGAGTAGACCTCGCTCACCCCGTCGATGTCGGCGATGGCCTCCGCGACCTCGGGGATGCGGTCGACCGCGGCATGAATCAGGACGATGGCGGTGATCACGGCGGTCAGGCTATCCGGCGATCCGGCTGACGGCAGCCGCCGGCTGGTGGACGGGTCGCAGATCGCGCTGGTCGTCGAGCCAGCCGCGCCACGACGAGTCGCGGGCGCTTTCGGCGGCCTCTGCCCAGAGCCGGACGCCGCCCGCCCCGAACGCCGGGCTCGCCCAGGTGCCCTCGAGCGCCACGAGCCGGGTGCCCGGCCGCTCGAGCCAGCGCAGGATGCACTCGGTCTCCTCTGGCGTCGCCGCAGGTGCGGGCCCGACGCCGCGCTGCACGACCTCGCCGGTGCGAAGCAGCGAGTCGAGGACGGGCCGGGGGTCGGTGCCGCGCGGCGCGACGGCCGTTGCCACCAGCCGGCCGTGCCGGGTGAGCACGACCTCCCAGCCGCCGTCCGGCATCGGCCGAGCAGCGGCCAGCACGGCGCACCGGGTCAGGGCGACCAGGCGCTGCAACCGTGCCGCCGCCCGTACGAACGCCGCCAGCCGGTCACGGTGGACCGCCGCCTCCTCGAACCTCTCGGCGTCGGCGAGCAGACTCACCCGGCGGCTGAGCGCAGCCACGAGCGCCCGGACGTCGCCCGTCATGGCGGAGCGGACGGCGGCGACGTGCGCGACGTACTGGTCAACGGTCTCGCCGCCCTCGCACGGCGCATTGCAGCGACCCATCTCGGCGAGTGCGCAGGCGTTCGTGAAGCGGTGGGGGGAAAGGCGAGGCGTGCACTGGCGCAGCGGGAACGCCTCGTGGACTGCC
>JBDUAP010000151.1:0-6901 GCA_040004585.1 Sporichthyaceae bacterium | reverse complement strand
GAGCTGCTGGCTGGGACGGCCCGACCGCTCGACTAGCGGCGGCTCGTCGCAACTCCTTCGATCAGTCGGCACCGCCACGTGCGCCGTCGGCGCTTCGAATCGCGAAGTGCTTGGTAGTGCCAGCTCTGCAACCCGCTCATAGCAAGGTCAGTGCGCTCGTCAAAGAAGCTGGGCTGCCGAATCCCACCTGCGGGCAACGGATGCAGCTGACGGCAGAGAATTCAACTGGCTCAGCGGATCGCCGTGAACGTACCCCCACCAACGTCGTTGTTGAGGACGCTCACGGGCACGCCAGGGGTGTCGCGGAACGCAAAGCAGGTCTGCCATTCCTGCTTCAGGTTGATCGCACGGTAGTTCCCGGGCTTCACGTTCAGTCCCCAATTGGCCTGGGCGTCATCCTGGTGGACGACGTGACCCCGCGTCGGCGTGTACGTGATATCCCCATGGATCGGCTGACACGCGAGGACGATCTCCTTTGTTAGCCGAACGACCACCAGCGGGTCTGCCTTCGTCGTGTAGTAGGTGAAGTGCCCGATGAGTCCGTTCCGTTGCACGGTGTCCTGCGCGTGCTCGGCGAGCTGGGCGAGCCGATCGCCGGGCTGCCCCCCAAGCCGAAAGCCGCGTGCGGCAACCGCAGGTATCCGGCCCGTGTTCTTGGTCTTCTGCCACACGGTGGCGAACTGGCGCGCGATGGATCGGGCCCTGGCTCTTGTCGCCGACGAGACCGGGCGCGTGAACCCGTCTTTGGTGACATCAGGCACGGTCAGCTGGACTGGCCCATCCTTCGGCGTGTAGAAGCTGCTCTCGATCACGAACCAGGGTGCCTGGGGACCACGTCTGCTGAAGGTCAGCAGCTCCAGCCCTTCCTGGCCATGGCCATAGTCCGTGTGAGCCTGCGCGATGAAGCGAGCGGGATAGGTGGTCTGCCGCGGCACGTAGTAGCCGGCCTCGAGCAGAGGCCGGACGTAGTCCGAGCTCAGGCACCTGCATGACACCGCCCCGATCTCCCACCTGCGCGCGGAACCATCGCTGAGGGTCGCGAGTCGGGCCAGATCCCTGTCGTACAGAGCCTGGGCGTGCACTGGCCAGAACTGGCGGAGGACCTGATCGGCCATCTCTGGGGTGACGACCACGCGGCCTGGCGGTGGCCCGGGTGGGTACACCTGAACCTCGACCGGGGTCAAGGGCGCCGTTGTCGTCGGTGCCTTTGCATCGGTCCGACTGGCCTGGTGGACGATCGAGCGGGCCACGCCAAGGACGCCGCCGATGCCGAGCACGATCACCACGACGACGGCGACGGCCACAACCCAGCCCGGGATCCCTCCATGGCCTCGGCCTGGCGTGCCGGCGGGAAGCACCGATCCCGGGGGCGCCCATCGCGGGTCCACTCCTCCGGGTACGGACCAGGGGTCGGTCTGTCGCGGGAGCAGGTAGGGCGAGGGAGACCAAGGGCCTTGCGGTGTTTCGGTCACCCACACTCATCGGTAACCAGGCGGTGTATCTGGACCTACACCGCCACCGGCACTGACTCGAAGCCGCGCAGCACGAACGTCGACCGGCGGACCGGGTCGCCCGCCAGGGCGAGAGTCGGGCAGCGGTTCAGCAGGGTCGGCAGCGAGATCTGCAGCTCCATCCGCGCCAAGGGTGCACCGATGCAGTGGTGGAGTCCGGCGCCGAACCCGATGTGCTGGTTCGGATGGCGGCCGATGTCGAAGCTGTCGGGATCGGGAAACGCGGCAGGGTCGCGGTTGGCCGCTCCGAGCAGGACCGCCACCTTGCCCCCGGTCGGCACCGTCACGTCGCCAAGGTCAACCTCGGTCTTTGCGGTGCGCTCGAACAGTTGCAGCGGCGAGTCGAAGCGGATCATCTCCTCGATCGCTGACGGCACCAGCGACTCGTCGGCACACAGCCGTTCCAGCTGATCGGGATGCCGCAGCAGGGCGACCATCCCGTTGCCGAACGCGTTGACCGACGCCTCGTGACCGGCGTTGAGCAGCAGGATCGCCGACGCGACCAGCTCGTCGGCAGAAAGCCGCTCGCCACCGTCTTCGACGGCGGCGAGATGGCTGACCAGGTCCTCGCGCGGATCGGCACGTCGTACCCCCGCCAGGTCGCGCATGTAGTCGGAGAACTCCGCCGAGGCGGTGACCGCCGCCGGTTCCACGTCGGGTCCACGGCCGTACTCGTACATCTTCACGATCGCCGCCGACCACGGGCGGAGCAGGTGATGGTCGGCCTCGGGGACGCCGAGCAGCTCAGCGATGATCAGGACAGGCAGCGGCTCGGCGTAGTCGGCGATCAGGTCGAACCGGTCGCCGCTGACCGCCCGGTCCAGAAGGTCGTCGGCGATCTGCTGGACGCGTGGTCGCAGCCGCTCGATGTGCCCGCGGGCGAACGCCTTCGTGACCAACGACCGCAACCGGGTGTGGTCGGGCGGCTCGTTCTCCATCATCTGGTGGCGGTGCAGACGGTTGAACGGCTCGAATTGGTCCGCGGGCTGCTTGTCCTGCCAGAGACGTCCCATCCGGCGGTCGCGGAGAACCGCGTTGCCAAGGGAATAGGTGAGCGTCAGCCACTGGGAAGTGTGCTCGTGCCACAACAGCCGCGACTGCTCGCGCAGCTGCGCAAAGACCGGGTAGGGGTCGTCGACGAACCGGGGGTCGGTCAGCTCCAGCGGGGCACTCACCCGGCAACATTAGGGGGCATCGGCGCGTCGGGGAGACTCATCCAGCGTTCCGGTGGCGCGCTGCTGCGGGCCAGCCGCGCCCGCTCCACCTCGGCGTCGAGCAGGCGTCGCGCCTCGTCGGCCCCGCGATGTGCGGCGGTCGGATGAACCGGTCCTGGCGTGGTGTCTAGGTGGATCGTGGCCAGCCCGAGCCGTCGCTGCAACAGACCCTGGGTCAGCCGCGCGCTCTGCAGCCGCACGTGCGGGACGATGTCGGTCTCCCGGCGCAGGCGGCCCCGCCGGGCCACGAACACCCGATCGTCGGCGCCGGCTGACTGAAAGCGCCACGCGAACGGGTCGACCCAGCGAGCGGACCTCGGTACGCCGTGCATCTCGACCGTCGAGATGTCCACGTCGGGCAGCACGCGGCGCAGGACGGCGAAGGCCTGCTCGCGGGGGGCAACGGGCAGCAGGACCGAGGTCTGGCTCTGGCCGTCCCCGCCGTAGCCCGCGATGTTGACCTCGACCCGGCACCAGCCGCGAGACCGCCAGAGCAGCGGCTCCACGATGCGAACCGCCTGCACCCGACCGGGCGGCACCGTCTGCGCCCGGGTCTCCAGGAGGCCGTGCCGCAGCCGAAGGCCGTCCGGCGATTCCGCGACGGTGAAGTCGAAGTGCCGGACGATCGGCCCGACGACCCCAGGACCCAGGCTCAGCGCCATCGGCACCGCGAAGCCCAGCAACGCGGGTTGGCGCAGGGCGGCGGCCAGGGCGAGTACGACGAGCAGGGCAACCAGGCTGATGATCACGCCCACCGTGAGCAGCTGGGACGTGATCAGCCGGTCCATCGGCACGGTCACCAGGACCGCCTCGGGCGCCTCGGGGGTGTCGTGGCTCAGCCCCGCGGCCCGGGCGAGCAGCTCGGCGCGCAGTGCCTGGGCGGCCGGCTCGGACAGGTAGGCCAGGGGCGCCTCCGAGGACGTCCCGCCGGCGACCTCGAGCCGCAACTCGGCCAGCCCGAGGGCGCGGGCGATGAGCGGCCGTACGACGTCCACCGCTTGCAGCCGGTCCAAGCGCACCCGCCGGGACCGCCGGAACAGCACCCCGGTCTCGAGCCGCAGGTCCTCCCCGTCGATCCGGTAGTGCGTGAACCGCCAGGAAAGGTAGCCGTAGACGAGGGCCACCGGGATGCTCGCGGCGACCCCGAGAAGCAGCCAGCGGGCCTCGAGATCGCCGTACAGCTGCTGGGCCGCGATAGCGACCACAGCTGCGAACACCTTCCACCCGCGCAGCAGGGGCGTCAGCGGGTGCAGCCGGCGGAAGCCGGTCGCCGGCTGGGCAGGAGCCTCGGTCACCTAGAGGCCCGCCGAGCTGGCCTCGCCGCGCGCCGCCAGCCGGTCCCGGAGTCGAGCGGCCTCGGCTGGAACCAGCCCGGGTATCTGCGCGTCGGTGGCAGCAGCGGCGGTGTGCAGCTGCACGGTAGCCAGGCCGAACCGGCGGTCCAGCGGGCCGGCCGTGACGTCGACGAACTGCATGCGCCCATATGGCACGACGACCAGCTGGCGGAACAGGATGCCGCGGGTGACCAGCAGGTCGTCGGCCCGCTCGGCGTAGCCCCAGGACCGGACCGCCCGGCCGACGACCACCCATCCCCAGGCGATCAGAACCGCGCCCACTACGAGCACCGCCACCACGAGCCACCATGACGCGATCGCGACGAGGGAAGCTGCGACCAGGGTGACGACCCCGCCGATGCCGGCGAGCAGAGACCTTCGCAAGATCGCCAGCCGCGGCGACACCCGGACCCACGGCGAGCCGGCCGGTGCGAACGGCTCGCCTTGCAAGTCCGGTGCGGTCATGCTCCGAGGCTAGTGCTGGCAGACTCGGCCCGTGAGCACCGAGCACTTCGTCGGCATGGGTGCGGGGGCCGATCTCGTCGATGACGGGAGCCGGATCGCCACCCAGGACATGGTGCTCAACATCGGACCGCAGCACCCGTCGACGCACGGCGTACTCCGGTTGCGGATCACCCTCGACGGCGAGCGCATCGTGGCCGCCGAGCCGATCGTCGGTTACATGCACCGCGGCGCCGAGAAGCTCTTCGAGGTGCGCGACTACCGGCAGATCATCGTGCTGGCCAACCGCCACGACTGGCTGTCGGCCTTCGCCAATGAGCTCGGCGTCGTGCTCGCTGCAGAGCGGATGCTCGGCATGGAGGTTCCGGTGCGCGCGGTATGGGCGCGCACGTTGCTGGCCGAGCTGAACCGCGTGCTCAACCACCTGATGTTCCTCGGCTCCTCCCCGATCGAGCTCGGCGCGATCACACCAATCTTCTACGCATTCCGCGAGCGCGAGACGCTGCAGGCCGTGATGGAGGAGATCTCCGGCGGCCGGATGCACTACATGTTCAACCGGGTCGGCGGCCTGAAGGAGGAGCTCCCGGCGGGCTGGACCGGGCGGGCCCGGCACGCGGTCGACGCGGTCCGACGTCGGCTGCCCGACATCGAGAACCTCGTCCTCGGCAATGAGATCTTCCACGCGCGGACCCGCGGCGTCGGGGTGCTCTCGCCCGACCTGGTGCATGCGTACGGCGTGAGCGGCCCGATCGCGCGTGCGTCCGGTGTCGACCTCGACCTGCGTCGCGACGAGCCCTACCTCGCGTACGGCGAGCTCGACGTCCCGGTCGTGACCCGCACCGACGGCGACTGCCTGTCCCGGTTCCAGTGCCTGTTCGAGCAGGTGCAGGTTTCCCTCGACCTGGCCGACATGTGCATCGACCGGCTCGGGGAGCTACCGCAGGGGCCCATCAACACGCGCCTGCCCAAAGTGCTCAAGGTGCCCGAGGGCGCGGCCTACGCCTGGACCGAGAACCCGCTCGGGATCAACGGCTACTACCTGGTGTCCAAGGGCGAGAAGACGCCGTGGCGGCTGAAGCTCCGGTCGGCGTCGTTCAACAACATCCAGGTCCTCAGCGAGCTGCTGCCCGGCGCGCTGGTCGCGGACATGGTCGCGATCCTCGGCTCGATGTTCTTCGTCGTCGGGGACATCGACAAGTGAACCGCGAGAGCTGGCTCCGGGGCGCCGCCGTCGTCGCCATCACCGCCGTCGTGACCCTGGCGGCCGCGTGCTCCGACAAGGACACCGTCGACACCGTGCCCCCGCCCTGGCCGACCCGAACCTCGACGCCCGCGGGCCCGGGTGTGCCACCGGTGCCAACGCCCGCACCGACCTCGACGGTGTCCTCGACCGTGACCCCGAAAGCGACCCCGAGGGTGACGCCGTCCGTGACACCATCCCCGGCGCGCTGAGGCGATGGCCGGAGGCCGTTCAGGCGGGGTCGTCGTCCTCGCCGTCACGGGGCCGCACGCGGCACCAGAGCTGCACGACCATGCCGGCGGCAGCGAGCCCCAGCGCGACGAGGGCGTGCACCACGAAGGGCAGCAGGCGCACCCGTTGAGAGGCCACGTCGGCATCGGGCAACAGCACGAGCACGTTGGCGGCATACCACCCCACGAGCACCGACCCGGTGAGCGCAGCGGCCTGCGCGAGCACGAGCGTGCGGGCTGCGCTCAAGGCCGTGACCCGGCCGTCGGAGCGGCCGTCGCGCAGCTTGCGCACCTGCCAGCCGGCGCCCGCCAAGCCGGCGCCGAGGAGCACCATCACCACGATGCCGACCCACCCGGGGTTGGGCATCTCACCGCCGAGGGCGTGCAGCACGAGCCAGGCGACGGTCGTCGTCGCGACGGCGGCGAGGACGAGAGTCGTGGTGCGGATGCCGCTGTGTGGTGTCACTGCTGCTCCCATGCAGGTCCGCGGCGCACGCCTGCCGCCGCGAGGTCGGGCCAGGTGGCCTCGACGATGTCGGACACGAGGCGTATGCCGCTCTGGCCGGGTGCCACTCGCAGCGTGGCGGTCGGGTCGGCGTCTGCCCAGGGCACGAGGACGAAGGCCCGCTGGCCGGCTCGGGGGTGCGGCAGGGTGAGGCTCGCCTCGTCACTGACCACCTCGCGGCGGCTGCCGGGTGCGCCGAACTGGATGAGATCGAGATCGAGTGTCCTTGCGCCCCAGCGGATCTCGCGAGTGCGACCGTGGGTGGCCTCGACCTCGTGCAGTCGAGCGAGGAGCTCGGCGGGGCCCAGGTCCGATCGCCCGACGGCCACGGCGTTGAGGTAGGGCGGCTGGTCGGGGCCACCCACCGGGTCGGTCTCGACGATGGCGGCGACGCCGGTGACGGTG
>JBDUAP010000150.1:0-6930 GCA_040004585.1 Sporichthyaceae bacterium | reverse complement strand
CACCTGGGAGCAGGTGGCGGCCGAGCTCGACGACGCGATCGAGCGCGTCTCCCTCGGCAAGGAGGATTCGGCAACTGCCTTGAAGACCGCGGACGACAAAGCCAACGCCATCGGCACCGGCTCCTGACATGGCCACGGTGACAGCAGGCGGCAAGCCTGAGACCCGGCGGGGGGCCACGGGAGTGGCCCGCCGCCGGGAGGCGCTCGCCGGCTACATGTTCGCGTTGCCGTTCCTCGTGCTCTTCGTCGTCTTCACCGTGGGGCCGGTGATCGCGGCGCTCGGCATGAGCTTCACCGACCTGCGCAGCGCCGACATCAACAACCCGCTCGCGGTCCAACCGGTCGGCCTCAAGAACTACAGCAAGCTGTTGAGCGACGAGTCGTTCAAGCAGGCCGTTCTGAACACGGGCTACTTCGTGCTGGTCGGCGTGCCGTTGACCATCGTGCTGGCGCTCGCCGTCGCGGTCGGCCTGAACTCCGGCATCACGCGCTTCAAGACGTTCTTCCGGGTCGGCTACTACCTCCCCGTCGTCACCAGCATCGTCGCCGTCGCGGTCGTCTGGCGGTTCCTGCTCGAGCCGAACAGCGGGCTCGTGAACACCCTGCTGGGCTACGTCGGCATCGACGGGCCGTCCTGGCTGAAGGACGAGACCTGGGCGATGCCGTCCCTGATCGCCATGGCGGCGTGGCGCAACATGGGCACGCTGGTCATCATCTTTCTCGCCGGCCTGCAGACGGTGCCCGCGGAGATGCACGAGGCGGCAGCCATCGACGGTGCCGGCGCGTGGGGCCGCTTCCGCCACATCACGCTGCCGCTGCTTCGCCCGACGATGTTGTTCGGTGCTGTCATCACGGGGATCGGCTACCTGCAGTTCTTCGAGGAGCCGTTCGTCATGACGCAGGGCGGGCCGCTGGACAAGACGCTGTCCGTGGCCTACTACGCCTACAACCAGTTCGGGTTCGGCAACTACAGCTACGCCGCGGCGATGGCCTACACCCTTTTCCTGGTCATCGCGGTCGTCACGTTCCTGCAGTTCAAGCTGCTCGGCGAGAAGGACTGAGGGCCGGCCATGACGACACAGACACGGGACAACGCGTCGTTGGTCACCACGACCGAACCGGCCTCACGGCGCAAGAAGGGTGCGCGGCGGGCGGCTGCTGGGGAGGCACACCCGCAACCGTGGATCTACGCCGTCCTCGGTGCCGGCCTCGTGGTGCTGGTGGGCCCGTTCCTGTGGATGCTGCAGGGCTCCTTCCGGCCGAACCGCGAGTTGCAACAGGTCCCGCCGAGCTGGTTGCCACAGCACCCGACCCTGGACAACTACCGGCAGCTGTTCCAGGTCCTCGACTTCCCCACGTTCTTCTTCAACAGCGCCGTGGTCGCCGCCTCCATCACCATCGGCAACCTGGTGTTCTGCTCGATGCTGGGATACGCGCTGGCGAAGCTTCGCTTCCCGGGAAAGCGCGCGATCTTCGCGCTGGTGCTCGGCACCCTGATGGTCCCCGGCGTCGTGCTGTTCGTGCCGTTGTTCGTGCTCGTCAGCAACCTCGGTATGGCCAACAGCTTCCCGGGACTGATCTTCCCGTTCCTGGCGGGCCCGTTCGGTGTGTTCCTCATGCGGCAGTTCATCCTCGGGCTGCCCGACGAGCTCATCCAGGCGGCGCGGGTGGACGGGGCGAGCGAGTTCCGCATCTTCCGGTCGATCATCATCCCGCTGTGCAAACCGGTCCTTGCGACCCTCGGCATCCTGACGTTCCTCACCTCGTGGAACCAGTTCCTCTGGCCGCTCGTGGTCGCTCAGTCGGAGGACAAGTACACCCTTCCGGTCGCTCTGGCGATCTACTCCATCGGCGAGAAGCGGGCCGACTACGGGCTCCTGATGGCCGGCTCGGTCGTCGTGGTCATCCCTGTCCTGCTCGTCTTCCTCGCGTTGCAGCGGCACTTCGTGCGCGGCATCGCCATGACCGGCATCAAGTAGCACTGCTCAAGCGCCACCGAACCAGACCAAACGAAACGGGAGAGCTCCGATGAACAGAACCTTGCGATACGCCGTCTGCGTGGCGGCGACCGGTGCGGTGGCCACCACGCTGGTGCTGCCGTCCGGGTCGGCCACTGCGGCCGGCTCCAAGGACAGCATCCTGCGCACCTACACCGCAGACACCTGGCGTTCGATGGCCGCCATGGCAGATCCGGGAACGGGCCTTGTCTCGGACCACATCGGTGGTGACCTCAGCCCCGCCACACGGGCGGAGTACACCTCGCCGACCAATATCGGGGCGTACATCTGGAGTGCCGTCGCGGCCCGCAAGACGGGCCTGATCACGGCGGCGGATGAGGTCAGCCGGGTGCAGAAGACCCTGACGACTCTTCAGCGGCTCGAGATCCACGAGCCGTCGGGCATGTTCTACAACTGGTATGACCCGAAGACCGGCGCAAAGCTGACCGCCTGGCCGGAGGAGAACAAGGACGGCGGCCACGACACGGTCTACCCGTTCCTGTCCAGCGTCGACAACGGCTGGCTGGCAACGGCACTCATCATCGTCAAGGACCAGATGCCGACGCTGGCCGCGCAGGCCGACACGGTCCTGACCAAGATGGACTTCGGCTACTACTACGACCCGGCCGAGCGCCAGATCCGCGGCGGCTTCTGGAAGGACCCGCCGGCTGAGTGCTCGGTGCCGGGCAACTACCGGGGCGGCGCGACCGTTTACTACACGTGCCATCACTACGGCGCCTTCAACACCGAGCCGCGGATGGCGAGCTACCTCGGCATCGCTGCGGAGCAGATCGAGCCGCTGCACTACTTCGGCACCTACCGCACCTTCCCCGGTGACAACTGCGACTGGTCCTGGACCGAGCAGCGCGGCCAGGGCGTCTATCGCACCTACCTCGGGCAGCGGGTCTTCGAGGGCTCTTACGGCTACCGCGGGATGCGGTTCGTGCCCACCTGGGGCGGCTCGATGTTCGAGGCGCTGATGGTGCCGCTGTTCGTTCCGGAGGAGAAGTGGGGCACGAAGAGCTGGGCTATCACGCACCCCACCTACGTGCAGGCCCAGATCGAGCATGGCAAGGAGGAAGCGGGCTACGGCTACTGGGGCTTCTCACCGGCCAGCGACCCGCGCGGTGGATACCGCGAGTACGGCGTCGACCAGCTCGGAATGAACCCCGACGGCTACACGTCCGACCACCAGCGCACGACGGTTGACGAGGGGTACGCAGGCTGCCCAGATCGCCCGGCACAGCCGGCGCCCACGTCGTACGGCGAAGGCGAAGTCACACCGCACGCGTCCTTCCTTGCGCTGCGCTATGCACGCGGTCCGGCGATGGCCAACCTGGCCAAGCTGCGCCGCAACTTCGACGCGTACGGCACCGGTGGGTTCTACGACACGGTCAACGTCAAGACCGGCCAGGTCGCGAAGCGCTACCTGTCCCTCGACCAGGGCATGGTCATGGCCGCGCTGGGCAACGTGCTCGGTGGTGACGTGCTGCGGCACGCGTTCGCGCAGGGTCCGATGGAGCAGCGGGTCGCGCCCCTGATGCGGATGGAGGAGTTCTCGCTCACTCCGACCGGCACCCCGTGACCTCTCAGAAGCAGGGCGTGGCCGGCACCTCGGCGGCGGCGGCGAAGGCTGACTGGGACGATCGGATCGCGCGGCGCACCGACGGCGCAACCTGGCTGAGATCGGTCGAGCAAGCCGATCTCGGCCCGCCGTCGGGGCTGCGCGCGACCATCGGCCGCGGGCAGGTCACGCTCGACTGGTCACCGGTCACGGGTGCCGCGGGCTACCTCGTGCACGCCGCGGACGACGAGGAGGGGCCCTTCACGCCGCTGGACCACTACGGAAACGACGTCCTCGCGGTGCCGCACCCGCCGTACGTCGACACGACGGGGGAGCCGGGTCGGCTGCGGTGGTATGCCGTCGCAGCTCTGCCCGAGGTCTCGACCACGGGCCCCTTGAGTGCGGCCATCTCGGCTGCTCCGGCAGCGACCGGGGCAGCGACGGTCACGGTCCGGGTGGACGCCTCGAGGATCGAGGGACCTCTGCCGCGGCCGTGGCGGGCGATGATCGGCTCCGAGCACCTGAGCCTGCTGCTGTCCGAGGAATTTGTCGGTGGCCGTCCACTGGGCGTCGAGCTGCGCGACGCCCTGCGGCTCATGCACCAGCGGATCGGCGTGAGCAGTGTGCGCGCCCACGGCATCCTGTGTGACGACCTGCGCGTCTACCGCGAGGTGGACGGCGAGCCGGTGCACGACTTCACCGGTGTCGACCGTGTCTACGACGTTGTCCTGGAAATCGGCCTGCGGCCGGTTGTCGAGCTGTCCTTCATGCCGCACGACCTTGCCTCCGATCCCACCAAGACCGTCTTCGAGTACGACGCGATCGTGTCGCCCCCGCGCGACTGGGACCGCTGGTATGACCTCGTCCGCGCACTGACGGCACATCTGGTGGAGCGCTACGGGCTGGACGAGGTGCGTGAGCGGTGGAGCTTCGAGGTCTGGAACGAGGCAAACCTCGAGGTGTTCTGGAGCGGCACCCCGGATGACTACCTGCAGTTGTACGACATGACCGTCGCTGCCGTGCGTTCGGTCGACGACCGGCTCGTGGTCGGTGGGCCGAGCTCGGCAGCCGCCGAGTGGGTCGACCTGCTGCTCGACCACGTCGACACGTCGGGTTCGCCGGTCGACTTCGTCTCGACGCACACCTACGGCAGCCCGCCACTGGACGTGCGCCCGATCCTGGCTCGCCACGACAGTGACGGCACCGCGATCTGGTGGACAGAGTGGGGGCCGACGCCCCAGCACGGTCACCTGGTGGGCGACACGGTATTCGCGGCGACGTTCCTGCTCGACGGGATGCACTCGAGCATGGGCCGCATCGACGCTCTCTCGCATTGGGTCGCCTCCGACCACTTCGAGGAGCTCGGGCGCCCATCACGGCTCGAGCACGGCGGCTTCGGCCTGCTCACCGTCGGGAACCTGCACAAGCCGCGGTGGTGGGCGATGGAGCTGCTCGAACGTCTCGGCGACTCGCGTGTCGCCGTGACGGCGCACGGTGACGGCGCCGGGAGCCTGGTGAAATGCATCGCCACCCGACACGACTCCGGCGGCACCGGCGTGCTGGTCTGGAACAGCACGCTGGACCAGAGCGGGATCGCCGGGAACCCGTTGCTGGCACGCCGGGTGGAGCTCGCCGTGGACGGGCTGGCCCCGGGGCAATACGTCGTGCGGCACTGGCGGGTCGACGAGGGCCACTCCAACGTGTTCGCGCACTGGCACGCCATGGGCGGTGCAGCAGTGGACTGGCCCACACCGGATCAGTGGGAGGCGCTGGCTCTCGCCGACACCCTCGACGAGCTGGGCGAAGCCGTCACGGTCAAGGTCGCTGGGGGCCCGGTCGAGGTGGCCTTCACCTTGCCGCAGCCGGGCATCTCCTACCTGGAGCTCACCCCCGAATAGGGTCGGACGGGTGCGAGCGCTGGTGTACGACGAGTTCGGCGGCCCTTCTGTCGTGCGGCAGGTGCCGGACCCCGTGCCGGCCAGCCATGGTGCTGTCATCAGCGTCGAGGCCACCGGTCTGTGCCGCAGCGACTGGCACGGATGGATCGGCCACGACCCCAGCATCGCGCTGCCGCACGTGCCGGGGCACGAGTTCGCCGGGGTGGTCGCAGCTGTCGGGACTTCGGTGGTGGGCTGGCAGCCCGGTGACCGGGTGACGGTGCCGTTCGTCTGCGCTTGCGGGACGTGCCCACAGTGCGTCGCCGGCGACCATCAGGTGTGCGACCGCCAGTTCCAGCCGGGGTTCAGCGGTTGGGGGTCGTTCGCCGAACTGGTCGCGATCGATCAGGCCGACGTCAACCTCGTGCGGTTGCCTGACTCCCTAAACGCCGTGACCGCGGCGAGCCTGGGCTGCCGGTTTGCCACGGCCTACCGCGCCGTCCTGACGCAGGGCCGGGTCCAGGAGGGACACTGGGTCGCGGTGCACGGATGCGGTGGCGTGGGGCTTTCCGCGGTCATGGTCGCGGCGTCGGTCGGTGCCCGCGTGGTCGCCGTCGACGTGAACCCCGACGCCTTGGCACTGGCCTCGCAGTTCGGTGCCGTCGTCACCGTCGACGCGACAGATGTGCCCGACGTCTCGCGGGTTGTCCGCGATGCGACCGAGGGTGGCGCGCACGTCTCCCTCGACACACTCGGCAGCCTGCCGACCTGCGTCGCGTCCATCCGCGGGCTGCGCAAGCGTGGTCGTCACGTCCAGGTCGGACTGCTGCCGAACACGGTCGGCGAGCCCGCCGTACCGATGGGTCGGGTCATCGCGCGCGAGCTCGAGGTCGTGGGAAGCCATGGCATGGCCGCCCACGCCTACCCCGAGATGCTGGACCAGGTCGTCGCCGGCCGGCTACGACCGGACCTGCTCGTGGGCCGGCGGATCGGGCTGGACGACGCGGGCGAGGCCCTGGCGGCGATGTCCGCCGCGGGCACGCCCGCGGGGATGACCGTCATCGTCCCCCGATTGGTCTGAGCGGTTCTGCGAGACTGCGTGTCGCCACCACGGCGGAAGGGAACGGTGCTGGCATGACGACCGCGGATGACTTCGAGCTCAGACACCCCGGTGGGCAGCTGCCGTTGCCCGTCGTCGAGGCGACCGACGGCCCGTCCGGGCTCGAGGTGGGCAATCTGCTCAAGGAGACCGGCCAGGTGACACTGGATCCCGGCTTCGTCAACACCGCCTCCTGCACGTCGAAGATCACCTTCATCGACGGCGACGAGGGCATCCTGCGCTACCGCGGCTACCCCATCGACCAGCTGGCCGAGAGCGCGTCGTTCCTCGAGGTCTCCTACCTTCTGATCTACGGCGAACTGCCGGCCCCGTCCGACCTGCAGGCGTTCGCCGACCGGATCCGGGTGCACACCCTGCTGGACGAGAACCTGC